>CAYRCN010000105.1:0-6214 GCA_964422805.1 uncultured bacterium
GCGTCCGGTCCGGTTATTAAGATAGAAGAAGGAAATCCTTCAGCTCTTGATAACTTAATGTTGGCACGAAGACTTCTGAAAGCTTCCGCGATATGACTTCTGGATTCTTTTTCCGTTAATACAAAAAGATCCCCGTTGGAATTATTTTTGTCTTTCTTATCATTTTCAACAACAGGAATTCTCCCAAGAATCGGCAATCCTGAAATCCTGGTGATTTCAAACTCATCCCTAACAGCAGAATCCACATAATCTACGACAAATCCCCCTCCGATGCCGAGTAGAATGCCGAGTATAAGAAACAACACGCTTTTTTTAACCTTGGACATTGTATTCGGACCCTTCGGAAGCCTGGCAAGCTCAAGTATTGAAATCCCTCCGCTTTCTCTGACTTCCTCGATTTGAGACTGCTCTCTTTTTTCAAGAAGCATCAGATATATCTCTTTATTCGCTTCTTTTTCCCTTTCCAGTCTTGCAAGTTCTAATTCCCGCTTTGGTATTTTATTCAGTCTGTTTTTGTAATATGTTAAAGCCTCATCCAACGCTTCAATCCTGCTTTTGGCAACAGCATAGTCTATCGCCAGATTAACCGATTGCTGCATAAAATCTTCCATCTGGACCAAAGGGTCGAGAGTGCCTTCTTTCTGCAAAAGGTCCCTTGCCACCGTACTCATTTTGTCCTTTAATGATTGAATCGATTGGTTTATTTTTAGTATTTTCTGGTCTTCAGGAACATATCCCTGGATCAAAAGATTAGCTTTCTCGTTTTCCAGACTAGTAAGCTGCCTCTTTAAATCTACCAGAACGCTATACGAGGTTTGGGAAGCTTCCGTAAGTAAAGTCTTTTGCTGTTCATTCAATTTGGATTTCACTGCATTAATTTTCTTTTCCAGAACTTCCGCCTCAATAGAAGCACTTTTCAGCTCCTTTTCTATATCAGACATCTGTCTTATGAACTGCTCTATCTCGGCCGAGACTCCGAGAATTCCATATTTTTCTTTAAATTCTTTTAATTTTTCCTCAGATTCCTCTAAATCTTTCTGAACTTTTTCTGTTTGATCGGCAATAAAATCGTAAGTCGAATGCGCATCTTCTTTCTTGATTTCAATATCAAAAGACCTATAAGTTTCTGCAAGCCGATTGGCAAATAATTGGCTGATATACGGGTTTGCCTCGGTAACCCTTATTTCTATAATACGTGATTCGCCTTTTGAACTCACTTCTATTCTGCCGTTATCTATGTTGCTTTTCATACGAGAAAAAGCCTTCTCCTTAGTACCAATCCCCATACTCTCAAGCTCAGCGTCCGTAAAGCTTTCGGCCGTTTTTTCAAGAACAGGATAACTTTTAATCAAAAAAATATGGTTGGTAATTTCTTCTTCAGTGGGAGATTTATAGTAAGTGCTTGTAAATATTGATTCGACTCTTTTAACAAGAATCTTGGAAGTCGATGTAAAGTTAGGGGGAGCATAAAAAAAGTAAAGAATGGAAAGAATAAAGCAAACCGCAATAATTCCTATAACTATACCACGTCTCCTCCTAATTATTCTTAAATAATCTTTTATATCAATTTCATATTCTTTATTCATTTTTTCCCACCTCTCTTAGTTAAGGGCACTCTTTCTTCACAAAGAGGACACGTTCCTTCCTTGTAGTTTTCGATTGGATATTTTAGAACAGACTTTACCGGTATATCAATTTCGACATTCGTAGTAGAACGATCTATCATTACAACTATAGCTATAATCTTCCCTCTATCAATTGCTTTAATTGTTTCTTTAATTGAGCTGCCTGTAGTCAAAATATCGTCCACTATTACTATCTTATCTGAATCCTGTATTGTAAATTCTCTCTTTAATTCTCTTCCTGTTTCTGTTCTTTCGGCAAAAGCACTTTTCCTGCCTGTTATTTTTGCCAGTTCGAAAGCAATAATGGCGCCTCCCAGGGTAGGGCCAACAAACCAGTCGGTCTCCGGACTTAAATCTCTCATTTTGCTAAAAAACGGTTCTATTAACCGGGGATTCTCCATTATACGCATTTTCTCTATATATTTATCTGAGTGTAATCCTGAAGTCAACAAAAAGTGCCCACGAAGTAAGGCACCCGCTTCTTCAAGCAGTTTCTTGTAATCCATCTTTAATTTCCTTAATTATAGCCTCTGCCGTCTTACGCATATTTCCGGATTTTATAATAGGCCTTCCTACAATCAAATAGTCCGAACCATTTACGATTGCATCAAAAGGAGTTGTAAATCTTTTCTGGTCATCTTTTTTTGCTCCTGTGAGTCTTATTCCCGGTGTCGCCACAATAAAATCCTTACCGCAACATTCCTTAATAAAAGCAACCTCCTCAGCCGAAGCCACAACTCCTCCCAACCCAGCACTTTTTGCAATTGACGCCAAATCCAGGATTTCATCATTTAAAGTCTTCTCAATACCGAGTACATCTTCTAAAAACGCTTCATCAAGACTTGTTAAGATAGTAACTCCCAGCATAATAGGCTTCTCTGATTTTTTCTTCCAAACAGCTTTTTGTGCTGTCTCCATCATTTCAAAGCCTCCAAGAGTATGCAGAGTTAAGAGGTCTACTTCCATATCGATTGCGGCATTAACAGCTCCTGCAACGGTGTTGGGAATATCGTGTAATTTCAAATCAAGGAAGACTTTTTTCTCTCTTTTTCTCAAAATTTCAACAATTGTAGGTCCCCCGCGTGCAAATAACTCTAACCCTACTTTATAGAAATCCACTAAGGAACCTAAATTTTCAACTATAACCAGGCTTTCTTCAATTGAAGGAACGTCTAAAGAAACTATTAAAAAATCTTTGGCATCTCTTTTCATTTTTTATTTACATCTTTTAAATTTTTATAACCTTTTTCTCTCATCCAACATACTAAGTTATCCAAGATTTCAATTGGTGCAAGGGGGTTATTAAATATAATGCTGCCGAGTTGAACAGCTGAAGCACCGGCTATAAAGTACTCGAGTACATCTTTATAATCAGAAATCCCTCCTGATCCTATAACTGGTATATCAACTGCATTTTTTATTCTGTACACGTTGTATAAAGCAAGAGGTTTTATGGCAGGTCCGCTCAACCCCCCTGTTATCCTTTTAAATAAAGGTCCTTTGCTTTCCAGGTCTATTACAAGCCCCGGGAAAGTGTTGGAAGCGGTAACTGCCATGGCTCCGCCTTCTTTGGCTGCCTGGGCAGTTTCTTCGATATTTTCGACAGATGGGCTAAGTTTAACGATAACGGGTAAATCGGTCTCGCCGCACACCGCTTTAGTTATAGAAAAAACCATTTTAGGGTCTTTTCCAAACTTCTCTCCTCCCTTACTTACATTTGGACAACTAATATTGACTTCAAACCCCACCACTTCCTTTATTTTGGACGCAATTTCTTTAAATTCTTCGATTGATTCTCCGAAAATATTAACGAAAACTTTGGTTCCTAATTTCTTCAAGTCGGGCAGTATCTCGTGTTCGAAATAATCAAATCCTTTGTTTTCGAGCCCTATAGAATTGACAAGCCCGCAAGGTGTCTCTGTAATCCTTGGGGGTGGATTTCCTTCTTTCGGTAAAAGAGAAATACCTTTACATATGACTCCCCCTAATCTTTTGAAGTCGATTATTTTTGTATATGGAAAGTCCCACACACCTGAAGCAAGAAGTACAGGGTTTTGCAGTTCAAGAGAACCTAATTTGGTCGAAAGGTTAATCAAATTTAACCTCTTTCAAGGGAAAAATGGGCCCCTCAGTACAGACAAGCCTGTATCCTTCGAATGTTTTTACCGCGCAGGATTTACACCCACCCAGGCCACATCCCATTCTTTCCTCTACATATACATAGGCCTTTTCAATTTGCTCTTTGTTTAAAATACCCTTAATGCTCTTAATCATTCCCATTGCACCGCAAATAAATATTTGCTTACCATTGAGTTCATCGGTATATTCTTTTAAAAGGTCAGTTACAAGACCTTCATCTTCTTCCGTAATAGTTCGTACTGTAAATCCTTTATCACTAAACTCCCGGGTAAGAATCAGATCTTTTTTTCTTTTGGCGCCGTAAAATAATATATCTCCATTCATCCATCTTGATTGATAATACACCGGAGCTATACCGATTCCACCTGCTATAAGGATTCCCTTCTTTGGCGGACAAAAAATTTTACCCAGGGGACCAAGAACCTTAAGCTTATCACCTTTTTTAACTTTTGATAAAAGTTCCGTTCCTCTTCCCTTTACTTTCATAAGTATAGAAAAACTTGTTCTGTTTCCCTCCAGAAAAGAAAAAGGTCGAGAGAGATATGGATCAAAACCTTGCAGTCCTATCATTACAAAATTTCCACACTCTGCATGGTTATACATCTGCACATCTTTCAGTGTAATCTTGTGATAAGGTCCTATTTTTTTATTCTCTAGAACTGGTAGTATCCTGAAAGTAGGTTCCATAAAGTTCCTTTGCTTTCTCACTGTACTTTGTGTTTGGATATTCTTCCGTTAAAACCGATAAAAGTTCACGCGCCTGGGGAGAAAAAGTAGAGTCCTCGCTTAACTCTATATTTATTAGAGTAAAGATCGCCTTGGGTGCATATGAGCTCTTAGGAAAATCCTTGTGTACTTTACTGTACCATACAACACCTTCCTCTTTTTCTTTTAGACTCCAATAATAAATCTCTCCTATTCTGAAAAAGATATAAGAAGAATCTTTTTTCTCATAATTTTGTTCTGCTTCCTCTTTGGCTTCTTCCTCATTCTTTGTTTTCTCGGAGAGGTCTCTAAGTAGTGAAATATTTTCGAATATTTCTCCCTTGGCTCTTGCCATTTCGCTTATTTCCCCAAAATCGCCTTTATCGTCTGCTTCCTTATATAATTTAATAGCGGCAGAAGTATCTCTCTGGAATTCTTTTATTTCTCCCATACGATATTTTGCGACAGCTCCAAGACTATCTCTCCTTTTCTCGACAGATTCGAAAGATTTCGTTGCCTCATCAAAATCCTTTATTTTCATCAAAATCTCTCCTTTAAGTAAAGAAAGCGAATCGTTCTTTTTCCCTTTTTCAATTATAGATAAAGCCTCCGTGAGACTATCCACTTCAAAGTATAATGCTGCCAGATTATATATGAGTCTTCCTGAGGGTTCTTCCTTGTTTTCCTTCAATGCATTCTTGTACATTTCTAATGCCTTTTCTTTGTTGCCTATTAATCTGTCCGCGTTACCGATTATATAATAAGCTTCTGCCGAATTCCCTCTGTATTTTTCGATGAATTTTTCTCCTTCATCTATTGTTTTTTGAGGATTGTCCGCTAAAAGGTACAATTCTAACTTCGTCTTAAATGTTTCCATCCTTATGTAAGGATCATCCGAGTCGGCAACTCTATTAAGAAGTATAATAGCTTCGTCCAGATTTTTCTTTTCGATTGCTATTTTACCGAGAAAAAGATAACTTTCCTCCCTAAAAGGAGATTTAGGGAAAAAGTCAACAATTCTTCTGAAATTCTTTTTTGCTTCATCGGGTTTATTTGAATAATAATAACTTTTCCCCATGAGAAATATTGCATCATCTGTGTAATCTGATCCCGGATGCCTCTCAAGTATTTTTTTGCATTTTTCTATACTTTTAGTATAATTTTCTTCGTTATAGTATTTTTCTGCGTTGTAATATGTATTATAATAAATACAACCTGTAAGGAACAAAAGAATCAAAGGGAATTTTTTCATATTTCTTCTTTTATAACTTCATCATTATTATAAGTAATAACCTCTACCAATTCGATAGGGTTGCTTTCTTTATGAATAATTTCTATATGCATCTTATTCTTTACACATGAATACTCAAGTGTGTTTTTCCCCTCCGTCTCGAAATATATTGCAACACGAGGATTGGCGATGATACGTACTTTTGAGTTTAATAATGACCTGCCTTTCTTTTCAAGCCAGGTCGTAAATCTTGACAACAAGTAGGGAGCGCTAAGAGCATAACCTTTCCCCCTGCAATAAGGACATGATTCAACGAATCTCTTCGCAATATTCTTACGCGCCCTTTCTCTAGTCATTTCGAGAAGCCCGTTAGGAGAAAGTCTGGGTACAATTTTGTATCTTGCTTTGCCTCTTTTTAATTGTTTTTTAAATAATCTCAAAAGCTCTTCTTGATTTTCTTTTTTTCGCATATCTATGAAGTCAATTATAATTATACCACCTATATCTCTTAAGT
>CAYRCN010000106.1:0-6212 GCA_964422805.1 uncultured bacterium
AGTATAAGGAATTTCTAATTCAAAATTTAAAATTCAACATTCAAAATTAACGCGGTTTTGCCGCGTTAATGCTATCTGAGTTTTCTTAAGACTTTTTTTGAGACCTCTTTAAGAGGTTCAAAAACACCGATTCCTTCAGTCGCAACACCTTCACAGGAGAAAACACCCCTGGGATTAAGAGCATCTTCTAATTCGTTAAGAGAAACGATATTAGGTAGATCTCTCTTATTATATTGAATAGCCAATGGGATTTCATCAGCTTTCTTATGGTACTCAGCTAAATTATCATCAAGATTTTCTATAGAATCAATATTATCTTCGAACCGTTCTATCTGAGAATCGGCGACGAAAATAAGGCCGTCCACACCTTTCAGTATAAGCTTTCTGGAAGCATTATAATAAACCTGTCCGGGAACGGTATACAAATGGAAATGCACGGAGAACCCTTTCACTGTCCCCAAATCTACAGGTAAGAAATCAAAGAAAAGCGTTCTATCCAATTCGGTATCCAGACTCATCAATTTTCCGCGATTTTCAGGATTCACTTTTGAATATATATGTTTGATATTTGTGGTCTTACCGCCAAGTCCCGGACCATAGTAAACTATCTTACAATTTATTTCCTTCGAAGAATAATTTATAAGTGCCATTTAATCTCCATATCACTCAAAAAGACTATCTAATTCGGTTTCTGCTTCACTAATGAATTCATCATCAACAGCCCCTGAATATTCACTCTCGAGCGTCTGAAATATTTTATCAAACATACCTGCGAGTTTCTCAGCCGTTTTCTTAACCTTAATACGCACCAACCCCAGTGTTGTCTCCTTGGTAAATATAACAGCAAGGATAACTTTATCGGCAATCAAAGAAACATAGATGCTCTTCCGCGCTCCCTGATGGAACAACGTGGAAAAATCATGCTCTCCTATCAGATCCGCAAGGTTGGAAGTAGCTGCAAAATCAGCCGCGGAAAGGGTTGCGAAAGAAGGAATATCAAGAGAAGAAACATTCCCGGCTGAAGTAATAAGTTGTCCCGCTTTATCAATAAGTAAAACCGACAGCGATTTAGTTTCCCTGCAAAGTTCTTCTAAACTATCTTTGATAATCTGGAACTCTTCCTCGAAAGTTCCTTCTTTATCCTCGGGCATCTAAAGACCGGCCTCCTCTAATTTTTTTAACCTTTCCCATCCGTAGTCTACTTCTCGTTGAATCTCTTCGATAATCTTCTTATTCTCGCCTTTAAATAAATGTCTGAACCTTCCCTGTAATTTCAACCAATCTTCGACAGGAATAACTTTTTTGGGATCTTTCGTTATTTTATGAACACCATTCTCAACTTCATACAATGGCCAGAATCTCGATTTCACTGCCATATCCGCAATCTTAATGGTATCCTCTTTTTTATAATACCAACCAAGCTGACAGGGAGCAAAAACAACGATAAACTTCGGTCCTTTAATGGAGAGAGCTTTTTGCACCTTAGTCATATAATCTCTCCAATCAGAAATAGATGCCTGAGCCACATAAGGAATATTATGGGCAGCCATAATCTCTGTAAGATCTTTTCTCTTCCGGGTTTTCCCGGGTATTACCTTCCCTGATGGAGAGGTAGTAGTGCTGGCTCCGTACGGAGTCGCACCCGACCTCTGAATACCCGTATTCATGTATGCCTGGTTATCGTAACAAATGTAGAGCATGTTATGCCCTCTTTCCATTGCTCCCGATAAAGCCTGTAAACCAATATCGTAAGTTCCTCCATCTCCGCCAAAAGCTATTAAGTTTATATCTTTTTTTATTTTCCCTTTCCTTTTTAAAGCATTATAAGCAGCTTCGACACCGCTCATCGTAGCCGCAGAATTTTCAAAAAGAGAATGAATATAAGGTACTTTCCATGCCGTGTATGGAAATATAGTAGACACCACTTCCATACATCCGGTTGAAAAACTTACAACTGTGTCTTTCCCCGCAATCAGAAGAGCCTGTCTTAGCGCTATTGCCGGCCCACAACCCGCGCATGCTCTATGTCCGGACGTAAAGAAATCTTCTTGTTTTGATAGTTCTTTTAAATTTACTCCCACAAAGCCTCCTATTCCCTTACTCCCAAATAATTATTTCTATCCAATTTTTTACCATTTTCTACCTTTTTTAAATCTTCAAAGACCTTTCTTATGTCTCCCGGTGTTGTATCCCTTCCACCCAATCCATACACATACCCGTATATATCGGGATTTTTGTTTTCATCGTAAAGGGAAGACCTGATCTCAGTAAATAGAGGGGCACCAAAGCCACTCATACCTTCAGCCCTATCCATAACACCAAGGTATTCTACATCCTTTAGCGCCTTATTAATCTCCTCAGTAGGCCAGGGTCTAAAAGTAAATACTTTGACAAGACCTACTTTTTCGCCATCGGCTCTAAGAGTGTCAACTACTTCCTTAGCGGTCCCTGCAGTAGACCCCATTAAAACAATAGCTCTCTTCGCGTCTTCCATTTTATATTCTTCTATAAGATTATATTTTCTTCCAAACTTTTTGCCGAAATCACCAAAGACCTTTTCTATCACTTTACCCGCATCTCTCATTGCCTGCGCTTCAGACCTTTTGTGCTCGAAATAATAATCCTGCAAATCAAGAGGGCCGACAGTAATAGGATTGTCAGTGTCCAGAATAGAAAAAGGTGTTTTATGCTCACCAATAAAACTCTGCACATCTTTATCATCAAGCATTTCAATCCGCTGAAGAGAATGCGAAAGAATAAAAGCATCGGCAGACACCATAGCAGGTAAAAATGCCTCCTCTGTGATCTTAATAGCCTGAATCACAAGATCATATGCCTCCTGGGAATCTTCGGCATAAAACTGCATCCATCCCGTATCTCTCTGATCCATCGTATCGGAATGGTCACAGTGTATGTTAATAGGAGCCGATAGGGTTCTTGCTATTTCACAAATCACCATCGGAAGGCGAAGTCCCGCAGTAACAAAAAGGACTTCATTCATAAGAGCAAGACCCTGAGATGCCGTAGCAGTCATCACTCTCGCACCGGCTGCAGCTGCAGCTGTGCAGGCGCTCGCCGCCGAGTGTTCCGATTCTACGGGAACGAATTCAGTGTCAACTAAACCATCCGCGACAAACTGCGAAAATATCTGAACAATCTCTGTCGACGGCGTTATCGGATAAGCAGCGACAACATCAGGATTTATCTGTCTCATCGCTTCTGCCATGGCTTCATTGGCAGTCTTAGCTGCAACTTTCATTCTTCCTCCTCGTCGACCATTTCTATTGCTTTAACAGGACACTGCGAAGCACAGATTCCGCAACCCTTACAGTAATCCAGATTGATCCCTTTCATTTCTCCGTCTTTAACAATGATAGCAGAATCAGGACAAGAAATCCAACAAAACAGACAATTAGTACATTTATTCTTATCCACAACCGGCTTCTTTCCCTCTCTCCAATCACCGGTCTTGAATTTTCGGCTCGAGCCGGGCTCAACTATAATCGCACCTATAGGAAGTTCTTTCCATCCTTCCTTCTTTTTTGCCATTAGCCTTCTCCCTTCGTCTTTTCATGAGCAGTTTTTATAGCTTCCATATTTTTTGTAACTATTTCTTCAGGCTTACCCCTGAATTTAATTTTAAGCTTGTGCTCGATGCTCTTTAACATTTTTCCGTAATCCAGTATATCAGAAACCCTGGCTAACGCCCCAAGCATCGGAGTATTGGGTTTGTTTAATCCAATCGTATCCATAGCAATCTTTGAAGCATCAAGAGTATAAACTTTTATTCCCGGACCAACAGATAATCTTTTTCTGATATCCCCGGGAGAATCAGGGGTATTTACTATAAGAATACCACCCTCTTCTAACCCCTCAAGAACATCGACCGTGTTAAGCAAACTCGGGTCAAGAACCAGAACAATAGCAGGGCTGTCAACACCGCTGTGCAATCTAATAGGCTTCTTACTCAAACGGTTAAAAGCACTAACCGGTGCTCCTGTCCTCTCCGGACCGTATTCGGGAAACGCTTGAATATACATACCGGTATCAATGGCAGCTTCCCCAAATAGCAAAGCAGCTGTTTTTGCGCCCTGGCCTCCTCTACCATGCCATCTAATCTCGATTAAATCCTTAGCCATTATTTAACTCCCTTTTTAGTAAAATCTATATCGTATTCCCTTAATGTCAAGGTTTTTTCCTATACTTTTAGCAAAAAATTTGTTTTTTTTACTTTTTCGAGGGTTTTTTCCTGAAATGCCCTGACCATCGCGACATTCTGAACGCCAATTTCGACTAATTCCTTGATAGTCTCTATATCTATTCCACCAATAGCCACAACAGGAATACCGACACTTCGAAGTACTTCCCGAACACACGATAGACCAATGGGGTTATATTTTTCCTTTGTTGGAGTGCTAAAAACAGGCCCGATTCCAATATAATCGGCTCCTGCTTTCTCTGCATCTATTGCCTGCTCTAATGAATGGGTGGAAATCCCGATAATAAAATTATCGGGCGTTATCTCTCTTGCCCTTAAAATCGGAACGTCAACCTGACCCAGATGAATACCATCTGCACCCGACATACGCGCGATATCGATAAAATCATTAACAATGAATAAAGAATTATACTCCTTTGTAATTTTTCGTATTTCATCGGCAATCTTCAACACTTCTTGTTTCGTGGAAGTTTTATCTCTATACTGAACTACTTTCGCTCCACCCTCACATGCCTCCCGGGCGATTTTCACATGATCTCCGCTCGTTATAACATAAGCACCGAAATGAGAAATTATTCTATCTGGTACCATCAATTAACTTTCTATCCTTTGTGTGAATAATTTAGTCATAGGTCACTGGTCTCTAGTCACTAGTCAAAAAAAATAAAACAACTTAAAAAATCAGTGTTCATCCGTGTAAATCTGTGGCAAATTAAGGGAATAGGGATGGGATTCTTAATTCTGACTTCGCACCTTCGAATTCTTTGTATCACTTTCCCAATTTTTGGGAAATCATTCCCGCGACTTTCTCACCTGAAAGCAGCATACCCCCAAATATAGGCCCCATACGGGGGGCTCCCTTTACCGCGTTTGCCGCCATACCGGTTACAAATAGACCGGGGAAAACTTCCGAAGCATTATCCACAGTCAATTCTTCTCCCCTATCAGCCCACATCGACATTTCGCCGACAACTTTACCGGTACTCGTATCAAGAGAAACATCCATTTTTCGGGAAACCAAAGAACAAACTTCTGCAGGGTGTCCGGTCCCGTCAACAATAAACCTGGCCCTAATAGTCAAAGGATCAACGTGTAAACCTATTTTCTCGATCGGAGACCACTGCAAAACAAGTCCATTAACTCTTTTTCCTCCATTCTCTTCCCTGAACATAACATCCACGATTTTGATAAGGTTAAATATTTTCACACCCGCTTTCACGCATTTAGATATCAAAGTCGAAGCTAATTCAACACTATCGGCAGTATAATATCCTTTTTTCTTTTTTTCATATTCCACACCAATTTTATCGAAAAGATGCAGAGCTGCGTCCTGCACAACCACTTCATTAAACATCATTCCACCACCCCAGACACCTCCACCCGGAGCAAGCTTGGACTCAAAAACAGCCGTTTTAATTTTCTTCTCACCCAGAAGTACTCCGGTTATAAGATTAGAAGGACCCGCTCCCACAAGAGCAACATCCAACTCCAGGGAATCAATTAATTTCTTATAGTAGTTATCGATAATCGCTCTCGATATCTCTATATCATCAAGCTTCATTTATCCTCCTTCAGGTTGAAACTTAAGAATATACTCATCAATTATTTGATTTATTGATATTAAAACAATAAAATGATTTGTCAAGATAGAACCGCCAACCGCTAACGGCTAACCGCTTTCTTTCGTTCAACCCAACACAAAAATAGCAAGTTTTATGATTTATCTATCATACATATAAAACAAACATAATACATAAAACAAGGGTTAACCGCTTGAAAGGACGTATCGGAAGCCAAACGCTATTGAAAAATGTTTTGTATCTTAATAAGTGAAGGGGTGCCGCTCAAGAAAAATGCCTCGGAGACCGAGCGGGCACGGACTTTTGACGCAGTCAAAAGGAGCGAGGTTGAGAGACAAGCAGCAGTTTCCTCGCAGGGGAAACTGACTGCGGTTTTTCGGAGTGGCATCCCTGAACTAAAACCTCGGTGGGGA
>CAYRCN010000107.1:0-6142 GCA_964422805.1 uncultured bacterium
AGAGGACCTTTATCAATATATATGTCTTCTCCGGAAACAAGATCAAGTGTAGTGCAGCCAAATTTGATTTTTAAATCCTCAATGTTTATATCTGGAAAGAACTTATCAATTACTTTTTCCAGAGTTTCTCTTTCTGTTATATATGGAGTTACTGCCATTTTTGCAAAAGTTAATCTTTCTCGAAGATAACAACTTAGCTTTTTTAGGGGGAAAGAATCCTTATGGCCTTTGAAGAATTCGAAACCCAACTGTTTGAATTCTGCGGAGTTAACTACTTCCGTTGCTTTTTCGGCTAATTCAGTAAATTTATACCCAAGTGCATAGAGACCACCTATTAGGCTTCCAATTGAAGTCCCGAATATTAAATCGCACTCTATATTTTCTTCTTCGAGGCATTTTATTGCTCCGAGGTGAGCGACACCTCTTCCTGCTCCGCCGCCTAAAACAAGACCAAGTTTACTCTTTCTCAGAGCATAACTCCCTTATTTTTGGAGTTAAATAAATATTTTCGAGGTTATTTCTTTTGAGAGCTTTGATTAAAATATTCAGTTTGTCTTCTTCGGAAATTCTTTTATCCATTATTATATATTTATTCTTGAAAACTCGGCAATAACCGCCCTTTTTTAATAATTTGTCTTCTATAATTTTTATTCCGATTTTGCAGGCTATTCTGGTTAATTCAGCTAAAATTTCTCTTTTTTTCATTTGTTTACCGTAAATTATTAACCACAGAGCACACAGAACTTGTATGTTTCGAATTTTGAGTTTCGGGTTTTGAGTTATAAAAATAGAAAAAGTTATTTGTGCTATTTGTGTGATTTGTTGTTTCTATTATTTGGAGTGGTGGGGGGATTCTATATTCTGTCTTCTGGCTTCTGTCTTTTTTGTTATAATTTGTCATTTTGCTTTTTAATATTTAATTTTTACATTTTAGCGGCTTGCTGTTCTATGAAGTCTGTTACAATTTTTTTTATTTCTTCCAATCTTTCTTTGGTTTTTGCTTCAAATCGGGTTACCACTATTGGTTGCGTGTTGGAAGCTCTTACCAATCCCCAGCCATCGCCAAAAAGAATTCGGGCTCCGTCTATTTCAATAATTTTATATTTTTTCCGGAATTCCTTTTTTACGGCTTCGACTATTTTCCATTTGGCTTTTTCTCCTACTTCGGTTCTTATTTCGGGAGTACTTTCATAATACGGTATTTCGTTAATTATTTCGGAAACAGCTTTATCTGATTTTGATGCAATCTCGTAGAACCTTGCAGATGCAAAGAGGGCATCGTCGAAACCATAGTAATTATCGGCTATAAATATATGTCCGCTCATTTCTCCCGCTATCAAACTGCCGGTTTCTTTCATTTTTACCTTCAATAAAGAATGTCCGGTTTTCCACATTAAGGGTTTGCCTCCTAATTCTTCGATCCATTCAACAAGTCCCTGGCTGCATTTTACGTCGAAAATTACCTCAGTCCCGGGGTTTCTGGTAATTATGGGTTTGGCAAGAGCCCCCAATAGTTGATCTCCATACACTAGCTTGCCGTTCTCGTCGATTAAACCGATGCGGTCGGTGTCTCCATCGTATCCTATTCCCATGTTTGCTTTTCTTTCAATTACTTTATCTGTTAACTGTTTGGTGTATTTGACCACGGTTGGGTCCGGCAAATGATTGGGAAAATTTCCGTCCGGTTCGCAATTAATGCATTCGAAGTCGGCTCCAAGAATTTTAAATAATTCCGTGGCAATAGGTCCGGCAGTTCCGTTTCCCGGATCCAGTACTATTTTCAAAGATTTTTCAGGAGAAATTAAAGAAGATGTGTATTCGATGTAATCTTTCACAACTTCCTTTTCGTATATTTTTCCTTTTCCTTCCTCATAATCTTCTTTTTTAATTATTTCCTTTATTTCTTGTATTTGTTCGTCGTATACGGTATCTTTGCCTCTCATCATTTTGAATCCGTTGTATTCAATAGGATTATGGCTCCCTGTAATCATTAATCCGCCATCAAGATTGTAGTGGAAAACGGTGAAGTATAATACAGGGCTTGGGCCTATTCCTATATTCGTTACGTCGCAACCTGTGTCGATAATGCCTTTTGATATATTTTCAAATAATCTTGGAGAGCTTTTTCTGACGTCTCTTCCTACGGCAATATCTGTGAGATTTCTTCTCCTTAAATAAGTTCCGAATCCCCTGCCTAGGTGATAGGCAAACTCGTCTGTAAGATCTTCATCTGCTATTCCTCTTATATCATATTTTCTGAATATATCGTCGTTTATTTTCATATTTAAAGAATTTCCTGTTTATAAAGATAATTAACTTGTTTTATCTTATTTGTCAAGGCTCCCCGTAATAAACTTTGGATTTTAGCTCTTTGCTTTTAGCTATTAGCTTAAAGAAACAAATAAAGTCCCGTTAAATCTACGTTCAGTTATTTTGGGTCGGGATAGGATTCTCGCCTTCGCACCTTCTTACTTCTGGATTCTTTGTTTAAGGGCTTTGCAGTGTTTGATTCTCTTGACTTTTCCAATTGATAATGTATAATTATTAATAAATGAGAAGGGTTAAAGATGGTTTTCCCAAAGGGTAATTTAATCTTAAATAATGCTCCAGTACAGTATGTCAATTTTGATAATATTCTGAATCAGGCTAAGAAGACCAGAGAAGGTCATCTTATGGGGTATATAGAAATAAGGTATCCGGAAAGCAATGAATATCTTTTTTTTAAAGACGGAAATACGATAAGCGCAGGCATCTGCAGAGAAAATCAATTAAAGGAACATCCTTTGACACAGGTGTTGGATAAGGCTAAAAAAGCCCATCAGGGAATTGTCAATATTTATATGATTGACGAAGAACTTCTCAATATTATAATGGCCCTGTTTAAGGAAAAGCCGCTTTTTTCAGATAAAAAAATAGTAGACGTTGATTTAAATGTGCTTTTTAATAAGTTGGAGACTCTTAAATTTAGTGGTTTTCTTTCTTTGAATAAGTCAAACAAATATTCTTTTGTGAAATTTAAAGAAGGTAGTCCTCAAATAATATATCCGCTCAAGAAAAATAAAAGAAAAATAGATAAGGAAACCTTGAGTACTTTACTTAAAAGCGAAGACTTGTTAATAAGCGCTTACAAAGGAAAAGAAATGAGAGAGCAGGTACATCCTGCTTTAATTGAGTTGTTTTTGAAGTTTTTTAATTCTTTGATAAAATCTTTTATTGAGGTTGTTGGAGTATCTTTGGTTAGGAAAACGCTTATTCCTTCTTTTGAAAACGCATGTCAGAACTTAGAAATTTTGAAAAATTTTAAAATTGAAGACGATCTTAAAATTGTATATACGCCTTTTATTGCAACTGATGAAGAAATAACAAAGGCGTTTGCCGCCTGGATTGATCAGTTTTCCGATGCTATTTTTGTTGTTCTGGGAAGGAAAACGGATGAAATTATTCATAGTTCATTGAAGGATTACCGATTCGCTTTAAAGAGATCCGGCTTCTTTGAATACTCGAAACTATCTCGGTTAGATATAGAGTAAGTTTGATCTATTTTGCGGCAACTCCCATTGGAAATCTTGAAGATATTACGTATAGAGTTATAAGAGTTATGAAAGAAGTAGATTGTATTATATGTGAGAGTGTAAAAAAGACTAAGATTTTAATGGATCATTACGGTATAGATAAACCTTTGAAATCTTACAATGACTTCAATAAGAAAAAAATGACGGATTGGATTTTGCATAAATTGAAAGAAGGGAAAGATTTTGTTTTTGTTACTTCGGCTGGTTCTCCTCTTATATCCGATCCTGGATTCTTCCTTGTAAAAAATCTTATAAAAGAAAACTTAAGCTTTACAAGTCTTCCGGGACCTTCCTCGGTGATAAATTCGCTAATTATATCCGGGCTTCCTCCGGATAAGTTTATTTTTCATGGGTATCTTCCTAAAAAAAAGGGAAAGAGAAGAAAAATCTTAGAATCACTCAATTGCGAGGAGAGAACATTTATAATTTTTGAATCACCTAAAAGGGTGCAGAGGCTACTGGAAGAAATAGAAGAAATTTTGCCTGAAAGGGAGATTGTTTTAACGAGAGAAATGACCAAAATTTATGAAGAAGTAATAAGAGGAACACCGAGAGAGATTCTTGATAATATGCCGAATTTGAAAGGAGAATTTGTGGTTTTGATTAGGGGTGCGAATTGACCTGGAGTAAACTGAAGGATAAAGGAAGATTGATTCTTTCGCCGTTGGTCAAAATGTTTGCCTCTGTACCGCCGAATTTTATAACGTTTGGTGGATTTTTGATTGTTGTCATTGCTGCTGTATTAATTCTTTTAGGTAAATTTAGAATCGGCGGATTTGTTTTAATTTTAGGTTCAATTTTTGATGCTATCGATGGGCAAATTGCAAGAATGAAAGGAAAAACGTCAAAATTCGGAGCTTTTTTTGATTCAACACTTGACAGATACGGAGAGTTCTTTATATTTTTTTCTATAGCTTTTGCAGAAAAGCGATTTTTTTTAACTTCCTTATGTTTTTTGGCGGTTTTGGGAGCGTTTTTGACAAGTTATACGCGCGCCAGAGCGGATTCTCTTGGGGTTGATATTAAGGAAGGTTTTATTACTCGTGTTGAGAGGATTATTATTATAATTATTGGTTTAATTATTTTGCCGGAGCACATGATTTACATTATGGCTATTTTGGCAATAGGAACTAATTTGACAGCTATTCAAAGGATATTAATTGCATACAAACGACTGGAAAACGGAGGTAATTAATGGATAATAAGATCAGAGTTGCAATAGTTGGTGTTGGTAACTGTGCGTCTTCGCTGGTTCAGGGGGTGCATTTTTACCGTAAGGCGGATCCAAATAAATCAATACCTGGATTGATGCATGTTGATTTGGGTGGTTATCATATTAAAGATATTGAGTTTGTAGCTGCTTTTGATATTAATAGAACTAAGGTTGGGAAGGATCTTTCTAAGGCAATTTTTGCACACCCCAACAATACTTATAAATTCTGCGATGTTCCGGAACTTGGAGTGAAAGTTCAAAGAGGGATGACACACGATGGTATCGGAAAATATCTGGAAGATATTATTAAAAAGGCTCCGGGTTCGACAGTTGATATTGTAAAGGTCTTAAAGGATACAAAAGCCGATATGATGATAAGTTATTTGCCGGTGGGCAGCGAGGAAGCTACAAAGTGGTACGTAGAACAAGCCCTTCAAGCTGAAGTTGGTTTTATAAACGCAATACCTGTTTTTATCGCTTCTTCAAAGTATTGGTCGGACAGGTTTAAAGAGAAAGGACTCCCGATAATAGGTGATGATATTAAATCCCAGGTAGGGGCAACAATTACGCACAGGGTATTGGCTCAGCTTTTTATTGATCGCGGAGTTAGATTAAAACGTACATTTCAATTAAATGTGGGCGGGAATACTGATTTTCTGAATATGTTGGAAAGAGAACGTCTTGCATCTAAAGGGAAATCCAAGACTCAGGCAGTTACTTCTCTTTTACCTTTTGATATTGGGAAAGAAAATATT
The DNA here is from genome assembly GCA_964422805.1 of uncultured bacterium. GTDB lineage: Bacteria > Hydrothermota > UBA3072 > UBA3072 > UBA3072 > JAFGHJ01. Next base: position 5,541 of record CAYRCN010000107.1, read on the forward strand.
CATATAGGTCCTTCGGATTATATTGAATGGTTGACGGATAGAAAATGGGCATATATGAGGATGGAAGGTCAAACTTTTGGCGATGTTCCTCTGAATGTCGAGGTAAAACTTGAAGTTTGGGACTCACCTAACTCAGCGGGTGTAATAATCGATGCAATTAGACTAATGAAGTTAGCGCTAGATAATAATCTCTCAGGAACTTTGATAGAACCTTCTTCTTATCTTATGAAATCACCTCCTGAACAGTTTCCTGACTCCGTTGCAAAGGAGAAAACAGAGGAATTTATTAAAAAGTATAGAAAAAGCAAGAAAAACAAGAAATAGGAAAGGTTTAAGATAACAACATATAAAAAGGATAAAAAAAAACACGGTCTTTTTATAACTTTCGAAGGTGTTGAGGGTTCCGGTAAATCGGTTCAATGCGAATTGCTTTACAAATATTTACTATCAAAAAAGTATGATGTTTTAATAACCAAAGAGCCGGGAGGCACTATGGTTGGGGAGAAGATACGAGATATTCTGCTTGACAGCGAAGAGGATATAGATATATATACCGAACTCTTTTTATATCTTGCGGATAGAGCTGAGCATTTAGCTAAGAT
>CAYRCN010000108.1:0-6127 GCA_964422805.1 uncultured bacterium
AATTTCCTTCATCTATTATTCAAAGTTACATCAATATCTTACATTATCACTGCGGTTCTTTTTCATTCTATTAGCTGCTTCTCTTTTAGGTAATCTCCCCGACCATATTTTTCTGGGATATGCAAGGGATTGGATCGTTTGGTTTGGTCCGGGTGTAGCTAATATAGCCGATTACTGTGTGTTCGCTTCGTTTTTTCTTCTATTTGTCGGCCTTATCTTTCACCCGGAAGTAACCTGGAAAAAATTCAGAGAATACAACTCAAGTTCACTCAAAAAACAACTCGGGCTCCATTATATGCGAAGTATCCGGAAGAAAAAACAGGATAATTAACTATGAAAAAGACAAAAAGAGACGAAACCTATTATATAGCAAAAACTTTTGACTTGACGGCAAGATTCTATGACCGTACTTTGAACAAGAAATTAGGGCATGAGTTTTATTCCCTTGCGGCAAAATTATCCGGCGTAAAAGGGGGCGATAAGGTACTGGACGTAGGCTGCGGGACGGGAACTCTTGCTTTAAGACTTAAAAAACACGCAGGAAATAGGGGGCTTGTAGCAGGAATCGACGCATCAAGAGGGATGCTTAGACAGGCAGAAATCAAATCAGATAAAGAGAATATTCAACTTGACTTTGGAGTTGCGTCAATTGAAAATATACCCTTCCCCGATAATTTTTTTGATGTTATTACCTCTACGTGGGTAATACATCAACTATCACTTCCCTTGAAAAAGAAAGGGCTTAAAGAAATACTTAGAGTTTTGAGCGTGGGAGGACATTTCCTGTTGGTTGATCTTCACAGTATCACAAATCCATTTCGGGCATTCTATAATTTGCCTTTTTACTTTTGGAATGAAGGATATAAAATTCACGTTCAGGGAAAATTACCTAAACTTTTAACTGAGGCTGGCTTCGTAAAGGTTAAAATTATAAATAGAATTCGTGATAAGATAGATTATATTAGTGCTTTTAAACCCCCACTTATTCATCCCAATCATCAGTCCTGAATGAAGATGCGGGTAAGCCTTCTTTGTTGAAGAGGCTTGCAACTGAACCGTTCGTAAAAGCGTATCTTACCGCAACCGGGTCATAGGCTTCCTTACTGTAAACTATCACGGTATTCCCATTTATATATGCTTCCGCGTCTACAAAAATCCTGTCCTCTCCGGCAACCTGAAAACCGGTAAGCGTGTCTCCTTTTGCCATGAGTCCGCTTCCGATGTGGTCGAAGTATAATGTTATTCTGCTGCCTTTTTTAACCATTTCTTTGTAAATGGGACCGGAATATACAATGTTTTCTTTACCGTAATCTTTGGCAAGAGCCCATAGAGAAAGTCTCTTCCCTACGTCCTGTTTGTCCGGCGGGTGAATATTGTTTACGTCGCCTATATCGAGAGTTACAGCCATTCCGGTATTCGGTACTGATAACATAACTTCCGTCTGCGCTTCACGGAGTTTCGCTGAAACCGGATCCTCCGGGTCATCGTACATATAAGGAGCTATTTGTACGAAGTAAAACGGAAATTTACCCAGTCCCCAGGCGGCTCTCCAGCTCTCTATCATAGCCGGAAAAAGCTGTTTGTACTGCTCGTGTCTGCCTACATTCGATTCTCCCTGATACCAGATTGCTCCTTTGATTCCGTAAGGCACGATGGGCACAATCATGGCATTGTATAAAGCGGTAGGAGTGTATGCGGTTATTCCTTTGAAATCCGGTCTCGTCTTATAGAAGTCGTTCTCCTCTGCACCGAATACGTAAAAGACACCCTCCCTGTATTGCGCAACCGGAAGATATTTCCACAAACCTGAAAGGCTTAAGGGTTCTACGTCTTTCCCCTTTACCGGATAGATTTTCATTTGTTCTGCCTCACCGTAAATGCCGCCACCGCCTTGCAAATCGACGACCCTCACTGCTATTACATTTTTACCCTTTTTAACTAACTTCGAAGGAACCTTATATTCACGTTCGACCGTCCAGAAACCCATACCTTCATAACCTCCAACTCTCTCGCCGTTAAAGAAGGTTATGTCTATATCGTCGATAGGGCCAAGTTCCAGCATCAAATCTTTACCCACCCATGATTCGGGTATATTTATTGCTTTTCTGAACCATACCACCCCGTCGAAAACACCCAGTTCGGCACTTTCCCATTGAGCAGGAAGCGTCATTTCTTTCCAGGGGGAATCGTCAAAATCCGGAAAAGAACAAATTGTATCATTAAAGGATATTCCTTTACCTGCGCGTTCGTCTTCATTGGCTGGTTCTATTACAGGATGAGAACCGAGCCATTTATTGTATTCTTCTTCCTGGGATGAGAGTTTGTCCATATTCGCGACGAAATCCGAAAACCCTTCCACTTTACCAAGATATTTAGGAGCAGTCCATGATTCTGCCGGTGTCCCTCCCCAGCTTGCGTGAATTAAACCGACCGGAATTCCGAGTTTCTCGTGGATCTCTTTTCCAAAGAAATAAGCCGTTGCGCTGAAATTTTTTGCTGTTTCAGGATTGCATTCCGCCCAGAAACCTTTACAGTCTTCTTTTGGTTCTGTGGAAAGAGCCTTTGCGACTGTAAACAAACGAATTTCAGGATAATTTGCATTTTTTATTTCTTTCGTGGAATTTTTTATTGTATCTCGAGGAGGCCAGCCCATAAGAGGCATTTCCATATTAGATTGCCCCGAGCATACCCATACTTCTCCCACAAGTACATTTTTAAATGTTATTACAGAATCTTTACCCTTTATTATTACCTCATAAGGACCACCTGCTTTGGGAGTCTTGATTTTTGTCATCCATTTTCCGTTAGTTTTAGCTTTTGCAGTTGCTTTTTCTCCCCATGATGAAGTTATTTCGATATCCTCACCAGCAGAAGCTTTACCCCAAATCGGACATTCTGTCTTCTGCTGTATTACCATGTTATCACCGAGAATTGCAGGCAGCTCAAGTGCTTTCGATTTAAGAACAGTCACCCCTATCAACAAAAAAGAAACAAATAGTAAAACCTTTTCCATTCTAGCCCCCTATATAATTTATTTTGATTGTTAACGTTTTTATAATAGGGAATATATATAATTCTTAAATAAATTCAAGCGGCAAAACCACCACCCTCAAAATTATTTTAACACAAAGCACACTAAATGTACTAAATCGTTAGAGTGTTAGAGCGTTAGAGAGTTAGGGAGTATAACACATCTACACATATACGTATTTACTTTTTGTCGCATTTACGCTTATACGCACTAACTAAAAACGAAGTTTCTCACTGCAAATAGAAACCCAATGAAACGGAAAAAGTTTTAAGCCAGTTATCAGTGTACTTGTTTTCGTCTTCTTCTGTTCCGCTGGCACCACCGCCCAAATACCTCAGATTCAAGAATGTGCTTAAATAATCCGTCAATTCAAAACCCATTCTAAGCGAAGCATCTATAATAGCACCCTCGAAATCATTCTCGGAACCCGTTATATAACGACCCGAAGCGTAAAAACCATCTATTTCCGAGCCTATCCACGCGCTTTCGCCTAGAGGCCTCTGCCATCTTAATTTTAATATCGGCACCGGACCTATATTGTTATTTATACTTATTAGTTCTCCGTCGGCAGAAGCAAAAACTATGGAAGCATTCCGTATCTGAAAGGATAGCCCGATAGAAAACTCTTTATTGCTTTCTCTTTGAAAATCGTAAAGATAACTTAGCCTGTAAAATGTAAAACCGTATTTTAGATTCAACGGCATCCCTTCGGGAAAAGTTACGTCTTCCACAATAATGTCTCTCTCCGGAAGAGCAGAAGTAAATATCTCAAAAGGCTGTATCAGAAAAGTGAGGTTGTGTCTTTTGTTCATCTTTAAATCGGCCGTCATTCTGCTGAATGGGAACAGAACATTCTGCCCACCTTCATCAATGTAGTTAAACTTAGTTCCGTTGGTTCCGAATTGGATTGTGTGATCGATAAAACCTAAAAACCCTTTTTCATACCCAAGCTTAAACCTATACCAGGAATCTTCTCTATTCAAAAGGTATTTTCTTCCGGTACTGAAGCTGATTTGAACGCTCTCCCTATTTTCTGCCAGAGCTTTCGTTGGAATAAAAAGGATAAAAACAGAGAAAAAAAACAAAAAGAGAACAAACAAGTTTTTAACATTATATAATTTGATATTCATATTTACTCCTTTTTTATTAAGCATATTTGTTTTATATATTTTTGTCAAGGACGATTTGAAAAAATCGGCCGCACCGCAAAATTTCTTAATACGCAGAAGAGGCAAATAATTGTCAATCATACACTCTGGATTTCACATAATACCCCCTAAATTGCCTTGACATCTTCAGGTGATTTGATTATGTTAGTTTCATCATACCTTTCATAAACTCAGTTCGAAACAAAGAGGGGGAAAACTGTGAAGAGTGAAAGTGTCGTACATAGAAAGAGCGGGAAAATATATATTAACGATGAATTTTTTGTTATTCCCGATGAAGAAGAGTATATTCTATATGCCCCTCTTGAAAAGAAAGTCTTAGTTATCAATAAAGCAGCAGTAAATTTCCTCCAGGATATTAAAAAGGGTAAAGTAGATTCTCTAAACACCGGTTCTTCTTTCGCCAAACAGCTCATTCAGGCAGGAGTTATAAAGACAGGCAAAAAACCAGTTAAGAGAGTGCCTTTCCCTCCAAAACAAAAAGATTTTGACCCTGATGGTGTTTCTCTTTTTCTTACCACCCACTGCTCTATGAGATGCATATACTGTTATGCTAATGGCGGCGATAGTTCAGAACTAATGCCCTGGAGTACGGCGAAGGCAGCTATCGATTGGATTGTAAACCATATAAAGAAACGTAATAGAAAAAATTTTTATGTAAGTTTTCACGGAGGAGGAGAAGTAACGGTTGCAGGAGCCTTGATGAAAAAATGCGTGGAATACCTGAAAAAGATCACAAAAACTCAAAATTTAGAAGCCCGTACCGAGGCGGGGCTAAATGGAATAATGAACGAGTCAATGGTAGATTGGGTTGTCGATAATCTTAATGGAGCGACTTTATCTCTTGACGGAATACGGAATGTACAAAACAGGCAGAGACCTCTTCGCAATAACAAAGAATCATTCGACTCTGTCGTTGCCACTTTAAAACGAATGGACCTTAAGGGATTTAAGTATAGTATAAGGACTACGGTAACAAATGAAAGCTTAGGGAAACTTGTTGAATCCGTAGAATTTATGTCGAAAAATTTTAGCGCAAAAGTTATTCAGGTTGAACCGGTTTTTCTTGCCGGAAGAGCTCTAACCAATAACTTAGATTCTGTAGAACCGGGAGAGTTTGTGGAACAATTCAGGAAAGCCAGAAAAGTAGCGGATTCCCATGGAAAAGTATTAAGGTACTCTGGAGCCCGTTTTGGTAAGATAACGAATACATTTTGTAAGGCTAATGGGAATTCTTTTGCTGTTACACCGGAAGGGAACGTTACTTCATGTTATGAAGTTTCCGATGCGGAAGATCCGAGGGCAGATTTATTTTTCTTTGGAAAGCTGGGCCATAAAAGCGGACAATTTAATTTTGACTATGAAAAATTGAAAAGATTAGGTTCGCTAACGGTTGAAAATAAACCATACTGCGAGAATTGTTTTTGCAAATGGCATTGTGCCGGTGATTGTGCTGCCAAGCTTGCGTTATCCGATAACGCCTGGGACCCTTCTTTAAGCAAACGCTGCTATATAAACCAACAGCTAACCAAAGATCAAATAAAAGAATATTTAAAAAATGGAGGAGGTAATGAAGAATAAGAAAAATAAGTCAAAAAACAAAAAGCCTGACTTTAGATTGGATAACGTCGGAAAAGAAAAGAACAACGAAGAACCAAAAGTTATAAAAGCGAGTTTCCTGAATTCTAAAATGAACAGAAGAGATTTCATTAAAAGAAGCCTCGGAATAACTGCCGGAGGTGCTTTGGTTTCCTCGATAAATTCCTGTTCACAGGAGGGGGAATCTGAATATGGGGAATGCAATAGGACCTATTATTATTCCCATTCGGATGAAGTCTATTCAGTTGCTTTCAGCCCCGATGGAAATAAAATCGCATCGGGAAGCGGGGATCGTACAATAAAGGTATGGGATGCCGAAAGCGGTAATCGT
>CAYRCN010000109.1:0-6070 GCA_964422805.1 uncultured bacterium
TCCGGAAAGGACGAGCAGCTTAATTAAGCTGCCATGGCATAATTATAGTTGCCATTTATTACAAATACCATAGTTTTTCGAGTTATGGCAGCTCGGCATGCAGCTTACAATCCAGTTGTATCCCGTCGAGAGCCAATTCGCCCCCGTATATATGTATTTTAACTTTCTAAATAGATAAGTCAAGCCCCTATAACAAAATACTTATATAATTTCTTATTTATGTAGCTGATATTCGAAAAATAAATAAAAAGTATTACTTTAATAGGTTTTCACTAATTATTTATAACCTTGACTTTTAAGCTGAAAGTATTTATATTATTAGTGTGAGAGTAGGAAGGATTCTATTATTAGATGGTGCAATAACAGAAGACCAGTTGAAAGAGGCGCTTAAAAGGCAGAGAGAAGAGGGGGGACGTTTAGGCGCAAACCTTATAGAATTAGGTTATGTCACTGAAGAACAGCTAATTAAGGCTCTTGAAAAGAACTTAAATGTAAAAGGTGTAGTACTTTCCGATTATCCCTTAGATGACGAAGTTTTAAATTTAGTTTCTCCGGATATTGCCGGGGCTTATGAGTGTGTGCCGGTAGAAAAGAAGGGGAAAACCTTATATTTAGCAATGATAAATCCAAATGATTTACAGGCTCAAGAAGATATTCGCTTCAGAACAGGTTATGAAATTAAGCCATTAGTGGCTTCTGAAAAATCTGTTAGAAAAATTTTAAAAGAACATTATGAGACTAAAGCTATAGAAGATGAAGTAGCGGAAGAGATGGGTCTTGCAGAGGATTCGGTGGAATTGTTAGAGAAGGAAGAGGATGAGGAGGGGGAGGGGGTCTCGGCTCTTGCTGCGCAAATCGATTCTGGTCCGGTTGTTCAATATGTTAATTTTCTTTTAAAGAAAGTTGTAATTGAAAGAGCTAGCGATCTTCATATTGAGCCTTTCGAAAAAGATGTTCGAGTTAGAATGAGAGTTGACGGAGTTCTTCACATTTTTCAACCTCCTCCGTGGCGTCTCCATAAAGCTGTTGTGTCAAGACTTAAAGTTATGTCGAATCTTAAAATACAGGAAAAAAGAAGACCCCAGGATGGTAGGTTTCAGGCGGAGCTTATGGGTAGAAAAATCGATTTTAGAATAGCAACTGTACCTACGGTTTTTGGCGAGAAAGTAGGTATAAGAGTTCTTGATAAAGAGAGTATGGAATTTGATCTAACCAAATTGGGCTTTGAGCAAAAGGCTCTGGACGATACACTTAAAGCTATAAAAAAGCCACACGGGATTATTTTGCTTACCGGACCAACAGGATCCGGAAAAACTACTACATTATATTCAATTTTAAAGGAAATCAATAATATAGATATAAATGTTTCTACAGCTGAGGACCCTGTCGAGTATACTCTTTTTGGGGTTAATCAATTGCAGGTAAGAGAGGAAATTGGTCTTACTTTTGTGGAAGCCTTGAAGTCTTTTCTGCGTCAAGACCCTGATGTTATCATGGTTGGAGAAATAAGGGACAAGCCTACAACGGATATCGCCATACGTTCTTCGCTTACAGGACACCTCGTTCTTTCTACAGTGCATACGAATTCTGCAGCAGCAACAGTTACCCGTCTCCTTAACATGGGTGTTGCCCCGTTTCTTTTAGCTTCAACACTTGAACTTATTATTTCGCAGCGATTAATAAGAACAATTTGTACGAAATGTAAAGCTCCTCGAGAGATTTCAAATGAAGAAATATTAAAACTGGGTTTTGATCCGGCAAGGTTGAACGGACGGAAGATTTTTCATGGAAGAGGTTGTGAAAATTGTAGGAAAACAGGATATAAGGGAAGGTTAGGATTATTCGAGGTTTTGCCAATGAGTTCAAATATAAGGAAAATGATTATTGATGGAAGGACATCCGATGATGTAGAAGAGCAAGCCAGAAAAGAAGGAATGAGTTCTTTGCGCGATGAAGGAATTAAGAAGATACTAGAGGGTCTTACAACTCTTGAAGAAGTAGCTCGCGAGACACAGGTCAGGTAAGATATGGAGAGACTTGGAGAAATTCTGGTTCAAGCCGGGAAAATAACACCCGAGCAGTTAAATGTGGCGCTGCGAAAGCAAAAACAAGTAGCGAAAAGGCTTGGAGCAGTGCTTATTGAGGAAGGATTTATTACGGATAGCGAACTGGCAAAAACGCTTTCTTTACAGTTCCGGGTGTCTTCTATTGATATCAAGCCTGAAGACGTAGATAAAAATCTGATTTCCTTGATTCCGCCCGATATGGCACAACGGTACCAGGTTTTTCCAATAAGAAGGAAAGGGAAAAAATTGATTTTGGGAGTGGTTAATCCCGGCGATTTAGAGGCGATTGATGCGGTTGAGTTTAAGACCGGTTTGAAGGTTGAGACAGTGGTTGTAACTTTCTGGAAAATGAAGAAACTTCTTGATCAATTTTATCCGGTGACTAAAGAAGTAGACAGAATAAGAAAGAAAGAAGAAGAGGTAGAGGAAGAATTTATATTTGCTAAGGAAAGCGACGAGAATATCTTTATCAGGAAGTCTGAGTTTGAGGAGGAAGAGGAAGATTGGAGGGCGGAGGCTCAGGAGAAACCCGTAATTAAACTTGTCAATTATTTAATTACTTCTGCTGTTAAGAAGGGAGCATCCGATATCCATATTGAACCTTATGAGAAGACTCTTCGTGTAAGGTTTAGAATCGATGGTGTTTTGCAGCAGGTGGCGGAACCGCCGTATAGATTAAGGAATGCCATTTCCACGAGGATAAAAATAATGACTGGTTCTATGGATGCTTCGGAAAGAAGGCTTAATCAGGACGGAAGAATAAAAATAAGAGTAGAAGGAAAAGCTATTGACCTTCGTGTTAGTGTGATTCCAACAGTATTTGGCGAAAAAGTTGTGATGAGAATATTAGATCCATCTTCTCTTATGTTAAATATGGAGGATCTTGGTTTCGAGCCGGATGCGCTCAAGGAGTTTCAGAAAGCTATTGCTAGACCTTATGGCTTAATTCTTGTTACCGGACCTACAGGAAGTGGAAAATCAACATCTCTTTATTCTGCTCTTTCTGCGTTGAATAAACCGGAAGTAAACATTATGACCGTTGAAAATCCAGTTGAATATAATCTTAAAGGAATAAACCAGGTTCAAGTAAATCAAGATATAGGATTTGATTTTCCTGATGCTCTACGCGCTTTCTTGAGGCAGTCCCCTAATATAATACTTGTTGGAGAGATTAGAGAAATAGATACGGCATCAATTGCCATTAGAGCAGCTCTTACGGGTCACCTTGTTTTGTCGACTCTACATACCAATGATGCTCCCAGCGCAGTGAACCGCTTGGTGGATATTGGTATAGAACCTTTTTTGATAGCGAGTTCTTTGAATTTAATACAGGCACAGCGTCTCTTAAGGAAAGTATGTAAGAATTGTAGGAAAAAAATAGATGTTACGCAGAGTGATAAAGTTGAACTGTTGAGAAAAATGGGTATATCAGAAGAAGATATAAGGAATAGTGAAATTTATGAAACTGGAGCTGGATGTCCCGAGTGTAATTCCAGTGGTTACAGGGGTAGAATCGCGGTAACGGAGGTTATGCCTATTTCCATGAATATAAGACAAATGATTCTAAAAGGAGCTTCAACCGATGATTTACGAAAAGTCGCTCAGAAGGAAGGAATGCGAACTCTTAGAGATGATGGTATTATTAAACTAAAAAGGGGTCTTACCACTACGGATGAGATTCTAAGAGTTACCGTTGAATCTTAAATTTTTATAGAGGAGTTATTATATGGATTATGATATGAAAGCATTACTGGAAGAAATGGTAAGCAGAGGCGCAACCGACCTTCATCTTACGACCGCTGCACCACCTATGTACCGAAAAGATGGACAACTGGAAAAGTCTAATTATGCTCCACTTTCTCCAAGTGATTTGGAGAAATTGGTTTATTCGATATTGAATGACGAACAAAAGAAAAAATTTGAAATGAAGAAAGAGCTCGATTTGAGCTTCGGGGTACCGGGTCTTTCTCGATTTAGAGCAAACGTTTTTTATCAGAGAGGTCAGGTTGCCTGTGCGGTAAGGACGATTCCATTTAAGATCAGGACTTTTAAACAGCTAGGTTTACCTGAAGTGATAGCTACTATGGCGAACAAGCAAAAAGGGCTTATTCTTGTTACTGGACCAACAGGTTGCGGTAAATCTACTACTCTTGCGGCAGTTGTTGATAAGATAGATAGAGAGAGAAAAGTTCATATTGTGACCATTGAAGACCCAATAGAATATCTATTTAGACATCAAAGAGCTATTGTGAACCAGAGACAAGTTGGTTCGGATACGGATGGATTCGCAATTGCGTTAAAGTACATTCTCAGACAGGACCCTGATGTGGTTATGATAGGAGAGATGAGGGATAGAGAGACTATGGAAGCCGCTTTAAATGTTGCGGAAACCGGACACCTTACAATTGCCACGTTGCATACAAATTCAGCGGTTGAATCTATTTCGAGAATAGTTGATACTTTTCCTCCTGAAAGGCATAACCAGGTTAGAGCTCAGATAGCTTTTGTTATTATCGGTATTATCACTCAGAGTTTGATACCGAAAAGAACCGGAGGAAGAGCTCTTGCAGTGGAGGTTCTTTATGGTACTCCGGCTGTAAAAGCATTAATAAGAGATAACAAAACGCATCAGTTGTACTCCAATATGCAAGCCGGGCAAAAATTCGGTATGATCACAATGAATCAATCACTTTATAAATTGTATATAGATCGAGAAATAAGTATAGAGGATGCGATATCTTATTCCAGGGAACCGGGTGAACTAGAGGAAATGATTGCTAAAAAACAAACAATTCTACATTAAGGGGGTAAAAGATGCCTGATTATCTATGGAAAGGTAGAACTCCAAGTGGCACAATAGAAAATGGAGAAATTACTGCGGCGAACCCTGCTGAAGTTCAAAGGATATTGAGAGAGAGAAAGATTGTTCCGACCTCGATACGCTCTAAACCGAAGGAAATAACTATTCCCTTTTTAAAAGGGAGAATCTCCAGTAAGGCTATTTCTGTTTTTACAAGGCAGTTTTCGGTTATGATTAATGCGGGTTTGCCTTTAATAAAATGTCTTGATATTCAGGTAGCTCAGGTCGAGTCGGAAAGGTTTAAAGACATATTGAAAGATTTAATCTCGGCGGTAGAAGGAGGTTCTACCTTAGCCGATGCCTTGAGGGAACATAAGGAAGTTTTTGGAGATTTGTATGTAAATATGGTGGAGGCCGGAGAGAAAGGAGGTTCCCTTGCGACTATTCTTGCCAGGCTTGCTGATTATCTCGAAAAAGCAGATTCCATAAAGAGAAAAGTAAAAGGTGCTATGGTTTATCCTGCGGCTATCGTTATAGTTGCTGTTATGGCTGTTGCTGTTTTACTAACTTTTGTAATTCCGGTATTTGCCCAGTTGTTCAAAGATCTTGGTGGTCAATTGCCGTTACCCACCAGGGTGGTTATCGCTTTAAGTGATTTTTTAAGGAAGTTTTTCTTTATTATCGCGGCTGCGGTAGTAGGTTTAATTATTTTTATTAGATATTATTACAAGACTGAAGTCGGACATCTTCAGATCGATTCTTTTTTAATAAAGCTGCCGATTTTTGGTACTTTGATAAAGAAACAAGCAATTGCAAGATTTTCGAGAACTCTTTCTACACTCCTTTCGTCGGGTGTTAATATACTTGATGCTCTTGAAATCACAGCGGGAACCACTGGTAATAAATTGGTCGAGAATGCTGTTCTAAGGTCTCGAACTTCAATAGCGCAGGGGGAATCTATTGCTGATCCCTTAAGTAAAGAAAAAGCCCTATTCCCTCCGATGGTTGTTCAAATGATTACAATAGGAGAACAAACAGGAGGATTGGATGATATGCTTTCAAAAGTGGCAGATTTTTATGACGACGAGGTTGATCAGGCTGTCGCGAACCTTATGAATGCTCTTGAACCTCTTGTGATACTTCTTCTTGGAGGTGTCATAGGAGGTATGGTTATGGCAATGTATCTTCCGATTTTCAAAATGGC
>CAYRCN010000110.1:0-6055 GCA_964422805.1 uncultured bacterium
TTGTATAATCTTATAGATATGGAAAAATTAGCCAGGTTGGACGAAAGAAGGGTCGATACGATAAATTCGACTCTTGCAGGTTCGGAAGCCGGGCATTCCAGAGTTAAGATAAAAAATATACAGAGTGAAGATAAATATAAAAGAATCAAAGAAGGTCTTAAAAAATTCAATATCGGCGGCCTGGTAATTTCCGGCGGTGATGATACGGGCAGTGTGGTGGTGGATTTGGCGCAGCAAGGTATACCCTGTGTTCACGCACCGAAAACAATGGACCTTGATCTTCAGACTTATTCCGTGGGAGCAGATTCTGCCATTAGCCGAGTTTCCGGTTTTGTATCCGATCTTAAAACCACGGGACAAAGCCACAACAGGATAATGGTAATAGAAGTGTTCGGACGTTATGCCGGTCATACCGCATTTAGAGGAGGTGTAGGGGCTGACGCCGATTGTATTTTAATACCCGAGATTCCTGTAGATTTTGATGTTGTGTATAAACATATGAAGAAGCATTATATGAGAAGAATAATAGATAGTGATGTAAATGCCGGTACATACTCGGTTGTTGTCGCAGAGGGAATGAAGGATGCGTCCGGGGAGGAAATAGTCGATGAGAGTCTTGGAGTGGATGCGTTCGGACATAAAAAATTAGCCGGAGCGGGTAGATATGTTCGTAAACAACTGGAGAAAAGATTGAAAGAAGACCCGGAAATAAAGGAATTTATGAAGTCACAGGGGATGTTTGTTCAAGGGTTGTACGAGGTGCCTGAGGTTCGCGATGTAAAGCCTGAGCATCTTGTTCGTTCCGGTAAATCTTCCGCTTTCGATGTAAATTTTGGAATGGAAGCGGGCGCAGGAGCAGTGGTACTCTTGCTTAACGGAATGAGTGGAGTTACCGTTCAGGATGTCAAGAAAGGAAAGATTAGATATCTTCCCACAGATAAGGCGATAAAAGAGCGAAATGTGGACCTTGAAATGGTTTCTTTTTACGAGAGTCTTGGATTTTGTTTCGGAAGGAACCCCGATGTATATAAGGCAAAATTCGAAGAAAATAAGGGAGAGATAGAGCGCCATCTTTAGTTTTTATTGGATGATAAAAAGGAGGAATAATGTCGAAGATAATAGTTTATTCAACTCCTACCTGTCCATATTGTAGCCTGGTTAAAGATTATTTGAATCAAAAGGGAGTTGAGTTTGAGGAGAAGGATGTCTCGATGGATAGAGTAGCTGCCAGAGAGATGATAGAAAGGTCCGGAGAGATGGGTGTTCCTCAGATCGATATTAACGGAACGATTATAGTTGGTTTTAATAGGGATGCTATAGATAGTGAGTTAAGTAAGATAAAATAAAGAATTATTGTGGCTTTTAAACTCATAGGAGGATAAATGGCGATTTTTGAGGCAAAGGAGATTTTTAAATTTGCAATAAGAATTGAGGAGAACGGTGAAAAATTTTATCGGTTTGCAAGTAAGCTGGCTGATGATGAGGAAACAAAAAAAATATTTAACTATCTGGGAGATGAAGAGGTAAAACATAAGGAAATTTTTACCCGTTTACTTTCTGAAATAACTAAGGATGTATCTTTTGATAATTATTCCGATGAATACTTCGATTATTTAAGGTACTATGTCGACAATGTAATTTTTACCGAAGAACAGTTGGAGAAACAGCAAGAAGAGGTAAAAGATGTTCTTTCTGCAATAAAATTTGCAATGCAAAAAGAGTTAGATTCGGTTCTATATTATCATGAAGTGGAGAAATTTGTATCCGAAAACCAGAAAAGTTTGATAGAAGATATAATTGCAGAAGAACGAAAACATTACGCGAAACTATCGGAAATGAAAGAAAATCTGAAGTGATTTGACAGAAAAGAAAGGCTCTTTTTCTCTAAAAATTATAGTTTTGGGATCGGGGAGTTGTGTTCCTTCCTTTGTAAGGTATCCGGCTTCCTATTTTTTTTATTCTCCTGTATTAAGAGAAAACTGGCTTGTAGATATAGGAGAAGGGGCTCTTTTTAGATTGTCTGAGGCGAAAGAGTCCTATAGAGAAATAGATAGAATATTTATCAGCCATACTCATCCCGACCATATCGAAGCTCTTGTTCCTTTGCTTCTTGCTTTGAAATACACACCGGGCTTTAAAAGGAGTAAACCTTTATTTATATATGGTCCCAATAATGTTTGGAAGTACGTACAGATGCGTTTGGATTTTGCTCCGTATTTAAAATATGACTTTCCGCTGGAGTTTATTTCTTGTTCTCACATGAGTGAAGTTAAAATCGGAGACTGTTTATTGAAAACGGAAAAGATGGAGCATTTTGAGCCTACTCTTGGTTTTCGGTGGGAAATTGGTGATAAGGTTGTAGTTTATGGGGCGGACGGAGCTTTATCGGATTCTTTAACCCGCCTTTCTCTTGATGCCGATTTGTTGATTGCGGAAAGTTCCTATACTAAGAATAAGCCAGGTCCTGGTCATTTAACCACGTTTGAAGCTGGTAAAGTAGCTGCGGAATCCGGAGCAAGAAAATTGCTACTTTCGCATTTCTATCCCGAAGTCGCAGCAAAGAAAGAAGAAGAAATAGAGAAGGAAGTAAGATCTTCCGGTTATGAGGGAGAAATTTTCTTAGCAAAAGATTTGATGACAATCAGGATATGAAAACCTGAAGAGAAGCCAGGAGCCAGAAGTCAGAATCCCAACCCACAATTAATATCACACAAAGACACGAAGAAAAAGTGTTTTTTTGTTTTAACTAAAAACTAAGACCCAAGACCTAATACCTAATCTTTAGGTTCAGGCTTATTTAACGCTTTAATGTACTGAAGACGGTCATATAGTTCGGTTTTGTCTTCTTCTTTTTTACTGAGTTTTCCTCTGAAGTCCTCGATGTTTTCGTAATCGTATTCACTCATCCAGTTTTTAATCTCCTCGAGCATATTATTTATGTGATCAAGGCCGTTTTTGTAAAGTGTAGAGCATATCTCTA
This sequence comes from uncultured bacterium, assembly GCA_964422805.1. GTDB lineage: Bacteria > Hydrothermota > UBA3072 > UBA3072 > UBA3072 > JAFGHJ01. The sequence goes on from CAYRCN010000110.1 coordinate 2,981, forward strand.
CAGCTTTTGCCCCGGCTAAAATTTGTTTTATGACATCTTTTCCTGAATAGATACCGGTTGTAGCGGCAAAATCGCAAGGAATTCGGTCAGATAAAAGAGCTATCCATCGTAGACTATTACTGATTTCGTTCGGAGAACTTAGCGGATTGCCTCCTATCGCCCTGAGATTTTTGATATCTATATCAAACTGATAGAAACGGTTAAATAAAACTAAACCACTCACGCCTTTTTTTGATAGATCATTGAGTATTTTTGCCGTTGATGTGAAGAAAGGCCCGATTTTAACTGCTACAGGTAAGTTGATTTCCCCCAGTACTCCTTCTAAAATATCTATATATATTTTCTCTATTTCTTCGCTGTTCCTTTCTGAATTGCTGGGCAGTACGGAAATATTGAGTTCCAGAGCATCGGCTCCCGATAGTTCAAGTTGCTTCGCGTAATCGATCCACCATTTAGGAGAAATACAATTAAGGCTTGCAATTATGGGAATAGAAGTTTCTTTTTTTGCTTCTCTTATCAAATTTAAATATGTGCTGGGGCCGTTAGCCATGCTCATTCCCCGGACATACTCAAAAGCCTCCGTGTGATCTGGAAGCCAGCTTTCATCTATCAATTCTTCGGTTTCCGTTTCTATTTGTTCTTCAAAGAGAGATTTTAATACGGCTGCTCCCGCTCCCGCTGCTTCGCATTTTTTTATTTGTTCGATGTTAGATGTCAAATCGCAGCTTGCAACAATTAAGGGGTTTTTTAATTCAATACCCATGTATACAGTGGAAATATTTGCCATATCTTCCTCCAGGCTACTTTTCTTTATATCTTTTTTTTATTAAATTCTTTGCTTTCTCTATTGCATCATTATAAAAATCGTGTTTCATTTCAGGTAATTCTTCTAACTTGAAAAATTTGGCGTCCAGGGCGTCATCACCAGCTTTGATGTCCCCTCCGGTTATTCTAACAAGAAAAAATATTATTAAAAGACTCCCGTAGATTTCTACGTCATGGCTATGAATGCCCAATAATTCTATCACTTCCCCTTTTAAAGAGGTTTCTTCATAAAGTTCCCTTAACGCGGTTTCTTCAGGTTTTTCTCCAAATTCCATAAATCCGGATGGAGGTGCCCATGAGCCTTTTGAAGGTTCTATCCCTCTTTTGATTAGCGCAATTTTATTTTCTTTTATTCCTATGATTGATACACAGGGAAGAGGATTTTTGTAATCCACAAAACCGCAGGAATGGCAATTCTTACGTTCTTTACCTTCAATAGAATCTACAAGGAGTTTTTCCCCGCATATAGGACAATAATTGAATTCTCTTTTAGGGATGCTTTCATGTTTTATCATAAGCTAAAATTAAGTTTTTGCAGAATTAAGTCAAGGCTGATAATTTCCACATCCCCCAAAGACACCAAGCTATTAACTGTTTGCCTTTAGCCTTTGGCTTTTATTTTTAAAAGAGCTAAAAGCTAACGTCCAAAAGCGAAAAGCTGAATCTTTGATATTTGGTTTTTGAATTATGAGCGGCTTTGCTGAGTTATTATGGTATTTTGTTTTGTTTTTTTGTACGCCCAGGTTAAGAGAAATATCAAATAAAACAAATATATGATGAGGATTAAAGGTTCGTTTTTCTTGACTTTTATAATCACATAGGGGATTTTCTCAATTGTTATCATTATTTTGTTCATTGTGAATCCTATTATCCAGATAAAATTACCGGTTATTCCACTCAAAGGTGGAAGCAAAAGGAAAATAAAACAGCCCGAGATTAGTGCGCCGGTAAGGGGGATAAGAATTAGATTGGCAATTAAACCTATTAGAGGTATATATCCGAAGTAATATGCAACTAAGGGTAGCGTGCCGAGTTGCGCGCTTAGGGTAAGAAAAAAAGGAATTATAATCCACTGTTTATACCATTTGTTTGGTATTTTTTCCAAATATTCTTTAAGGATGTTAAACATGATAAGAATTGAGAAAACTGCTAAAAACGAAAGTTGAAAACTTATACTGAAGATGCTTCTTGGCATAAGTAAAGTGATAAAAATACCCGCTGCACAGAGTGTATTTAATGGATCTATATTTTTTTCTCGAGATTCGCCAATTACAAAGAACAATAACATTATGGAAGCACGCATAACAGGTAAGCGTAAACCAGTGAAAACAGCGTAAATTAAGACAAAAGATCCCGAAATTAACAGGGCCGGATTCCTTTTTAATTGTAGAACTTTAAGAAAAAGAAAAATAACGACAGATACGATTCCTGTATGTAGTCCGCTTACCGCCAGGAGGTGAGCCGCTCCGCACGACTGAAATCTTTTATACATATATGAAGGAAGGGATTCTCTTACCCCCAGAGTGATTGCAGAACACATTTCGCCGATGTCTCCAGGGCATGCCCTGCGGATTCTTTTATCCAGATATTTTCTAAGAGAAAACAACTTGTTTAAAATAGTGGGTGAAGATTTTATTGATTCTACTTTTGTCAATTTCGAAAATCCTCTAATTTCCGTAAACTTTCCGCTGCCTTTAGCAAAATCCCCGCAATTTGCGGGTATTTTTGCATACAATTCTCCAAAAACAGGGTCTACTATTCTATTATTAAGGTAAAAACCTCTAAAATATATAAGTTCTCCTCGTAGAGGAATTCGTGAAAACTGAAAGACCCCGGCAGAGAAGAAAAGAACAAAAAGAAGAGCAATATCTTTTCTTTTTATAAAAAAACCAATTATAGAAAGCGATAATCCTATCAAAAGTATTCTTATATCTAAGAAATACCCCAAATAAAGACCAGTTAATAAAACAAGAAAGATGGTAAACGCGGGCCTTTTTTTTAAGGTCTTATTTATATCCATTTTTGTTTTACAAATTTAATTATTGTGGAAAATTCTAACTTATGATTTACTAAAGAATTTTCTGATTCCGGTATGGTTTTTCAATTCTTCCATAAAAGTTTTTGCTCTTGAATGATTTCTGTCCAATTTTAGTACTTTTTTTGTATGATTTAATGCATCTTTATATTTTCCTAATTTGGCATAACATTTGGCAAGATTAAAATAATGTTCGGCTGTTTCTTCGTTTACTG
>CAYRCN010000111.1:0-5909 GCA_964422805.1 uncultured bacterium
CTTTTACCAATAAAATGGCATAAAATACAACTACTCACTATTCTTCATTTATTAATAAAACATTATCCTGAAATTAAAGATACAGATATATTGAAAACCAACCAGATCAGCGGTTCTGAAATTCCTCTCTGGATTAAAAAACACCTCGGGAAAAAGTTGATTGTGCGATGTGGTTATTTGCATAGTTATTGTACAAAAAAAAGAACAAAAGACAAGAAAACAATCAAAGAAGCAATCCGGTTAGAACAAAGAGCATTTTCTTCTGCAGATTTAGGAATTGTTACAGCTAAATGGCAAAGGGATACAGTCGTTAAGAATTACAATATAGATCCTGAAAAAATAAAAATTATCCCAAATTACGTTGTAACCGATATTTTTAAACCGTATCCGGATTTTGAAAAGGAATTTGATTTAATATATATAGGTCGTTCTAAAGAAAATAAAAATCTAGGAAACCTGTTGAACGCCCTTAATTTTTTAAAAAGAAAGTATAAAAAACTGTCTTTACTTTTAATAGGTGATAGCTATAAAGATAAAAAGTTAAGAGAAACTGCGCTTCAGTATAATCTCAATGTTACCTTTAGAGATAATGTTCCAAATCTTAAAATACCTTTGTTTCTTAACAAATCCAGAGTCTTCATTCTGCCTTCCCTGTATGAAGGGCATCCAAAATCGCTTATTGAAGCCATGGGTTGCGGATTACCTTGTATTGGGTGTAATGTTACTGGAGTCAATGAAGTTATTGATCACATGGAAACCGGATATTTGTGCAATACTGATCATGAAAGCATTGCCGAAGCCATTGATGCTGTGTTGGGTGACAAAAATCTTTGCCGGTATATTGGAAAAAATGCCAGGAGTTTTGTCTTGAACAATTATTCTCTGGATAAGATCTTTAAAATGGAAATGGAAGCGTTAAGAGAAGTTGCTGGAAGATGAAGTCTCGTATATTAAATTTATTTTTAAATTTGTTTGCCGCATTTTTAAGGCGAAAGACACCTTCTGAAAGCACCGAATTTCTTATTCGATTGTTTCGAAAAATAATCAATAAATTTAGTCCCAAAGAGGCTTTAACGTTTCTCTTCGAATTTGAAAATAAGCTTTATTCGTTAGAAGGGAAAGCCTCAATAAAATATGGCGGAGGGCTTCATACAAAACACAAACATATTAAATATCATGACTTTTTTGTAAAAAATATTAAGTCTGGTGAAAAAGTTCTTGATATCGGGAGTGGCAATGGATTTCTTTGCTACGATATAGTTACAAAAGTCAAAGGAGCAAAAGTTACCGGTATTGAACTTAATGAAAAAAATGTTAAGTTTGCTCGAAGTAATTACAAACATGAAAACCTTATTTTTATTAAAGGAGATGCTTTAAAAGAACTTCCAAAAGAAAAATTTGATGTTATAACATTATCCAATATTCTTGAACATATTGAAAAAAGAGTAGATTTTTTAAAGATTCTACAGCAAAGATTTAAACCTAAGCGTTTTATTATTAGGGTCCCTAATCTTGAAAGAGATTGGAGAGTCCCTTTAAAAAAAGAATTGGGGCTGGATTATAGATTAGATAATACACACTTCATTGAATACACCCAGGAAAGTTTCGCCGACGAGCTGAATCGGGCAGGTCTTGAGGCTACTATTTTAGAGTATAGATGGAGTGAGATATGGTGTGTTGCAAAATCGGATTTAAGAAAGGGTTAGATGGAAAATCTAATGGAATTATTCTCTAAAAAAACAAAAAGGATTATCCCAAATTACAAAAAATATTTTTCCGAGAGATTTGTTACGCTTAAAAAAATACATCCCTACAAGACAATTTTACTGTCAGGATCCGGGCGAAGCGGTACCACTTGGTTAGCTAATATTATAACTGCTTGCCCTGGGTTTGGGTATGTCTTCGAGCCGTTCGACCATCGCAAGGTAAAAGAAGCGAAGCATCTCCCTTTGCGTACCTATATGCGACCGGATGAAAATTATCCTGAAAGAGCAGAATTTGTAAAACAAGTACTCAGTGGAAAAATCCATAATTCCTGGACAGATAGAGATAGCAAGAATTTCTTTGTGTGGAAATACTTGGTTAAATCCATCCGTGCCAATCTGATGCTTGCTTGGATAGACCGCAATTTTCACTGTCCTATTATATATCTAATCCGCCATCCCTGCGCTGTTGTTTTATCAAAGATCAAATCGAATTGGGATACACATTTAGAAATCTTTTTAGAGCAGAATGAACTTATGCGGGACTATTTAAATGGATTTAAGAAAATTATAAAAGCCGCAAAAAACCCTCTTCAGAAACATACGGTAATGTGGTGCATCGAGAATTTAATCCCTCTTAATCAATTTAAACGGCATAATTGGATAATTTGCACTTACGAAGAATTATGCAATAATAAAGAGAAAGAAGTAGATAGGATTTTTGCCCGCTTAGGTTTGAAGAGAACCAAACAGGTTAATAGTGCGATAAATAACTTCTATCAAACTCGAAAGGATAGTGCAGTTAGAGTTGGGAAAAATCCTGTTTGCGATTGGAAAAATCAATTATCGAAAAAAGATGTAGCTGATATTTTGGGCATTGTTGATGATTTTGGAATTAAACTTTATGGCGAAAACCCGATGCCGCGGACGGAGCATCTTCAGAAATCTGAGATATAATGCCTAATACAAAAGTTACGGTTTTGATGTCGGTATACAACGGAGAAAAATATCTCCGTGAAGCGGTTGACAGTATACTTAATCAAACTTTCAAGGATTTTGAATTTATAATAATAAACGACGGTTCAACAGACAAAACTCTAAAAATATTAAACAGTTATAATGATCCAAGAATGAAGATTATAAATAATAAAAAAAATATTGGATTAACTCGCTCTTTAAATAAGGGCTTAAGTATCGCAAAAGGAGAGTATATAGCACGCCAGGATTCGGATGATATTTCTATGCCGGAAAGATTAGAAAAGCAGGTAGATTTTTTAGAGAGAAATAAAACTGTAGGTCTTATTGGAACTTACAGTTATATAATCAACGGAAAAGGCAGAATATTATATAAAAGTAAATCCTCTAGGAGCGAAGATATATCGAAAAATCTAATTCGTGGAAATGTTTTTGCGCATGGGTCGGTAATGTTCAGAAAATTTCTACTTGAAAAAGTTGGCGCGTATCGAGAAGAGTTCAAAACGAGTCAGGACTATGATTTATGGCTTCGTCTTATCGAAATCACAAAAGCTTTTCGTATATCCGAATTTCTTTATAAGTGGCGCTTGCTTCCGGATTCTATATCTGCGACAAAAAGAATCCAGCAAGAAAAATATGCTTCGCTAGCGCTTGATCTTGCGAAAGAAAGAAAAAACCATGGAAAAGATACTCTACAAAAAGCCAGAGAAGCAGGAGAAGAAATAGATTTAAACTTATTATTTAAAGAAAAAAGAATTGCAAAAGACCGAGGTATTATCAATTCATACGATTTTTGGGCAAAAAGACTAATTAAAACAAATAATTTTGAGGAGTTTTGCATCTTCTTTTTTTTACTGTTAAAAAAAGACCCTTTACGTCTGAAAACCTGGTTTTTGTTACTCCAGGTACTTCTTAAACCTTTTAAAGTGTTAGTTGCTTTTCTACATCGAATTACGATCAGAAAGTGTAAGAGTTTTTTGAAACCTATAAGGAATAGAAATAAAAAAATTTAGTAAAATTATACATTTTTCAAAAGCAATAATTATTTTTGCATATTGAGTAAAATTTTCTACCGCCCAGAATATCTCACAATACAAATACCATGGAATTCTACCATCATCCGCAAAATTTGGTAGAGGCTTATAATTTATTGTTTTCGTTTTTCGATTATACTGCAGAACAACGTGAAAAAACCCTCTAAAAGCAGCAGCTTGTTAAAGACAATTCGGGTCTTTTTAACATTTCTTATTTTTAATGTTCTAGGGTATTCATAATACTTTATATCCTTGACTGTAAGCAAAGAAAAGATAAATTATTGTCTACTATTAAATGAAGATAAAAATTTCGGTAATTTTATCCACATATAATAGAGCGGGCTTACTAAAGGATTGTCTATCAAGCCTTGTAAATCAAAGTGCAAGTAATAGTCTTTACGAAATCATAGTCGTCGATAATAATTCTAAGGATAATACAAAACACGTCATCAATAATTTTATCAATAGATTTCCGGAGCTCAACATACACTACATCAAAGAAAAGAGACAGGGGCTCAGTCACGCGAGGAATACTGGCTGTAAAAATGCAAGAGGCAAATATTTGGCTTATATAGATGATGATGCTAAGGCTCCCAAAAACTGGATAATTAATATAGTAAAAACAATAGATAATATAAAACCAGATATTTTAGGGGGCCCTATATACCCTTATTATTCATGCAAAAAGCCTGTTTGGTTTAAAGATGAATACGAAATACGTAGTCACGGTGAAACCGCAAAATTTTTACGAGGCAAAGAACGTTTATCCGGCTCCAACTTTATCATTAAAAAAAATCTTTTAAAAAAATTAGGGATGTTTAATCCAAACCTTGGAATGACTGGGAATAAATTGCGTTATGGAGAAGAAACAAAATTAATGCTAGATGCGCGTAATATAATTACCAACGTTACGATATATTACACCCCCGAATTAAAAATCAAACACATGGTTAAAATGAAAAATTTCCTTTTGTTATATAGAATGAAAAGCAAATTTATAGCCGGGATGCAAAAGATTGATGTCTATGGGAAACAAGATTTATCAAAATTCAGATTTTTCCTTAATATAAATATTGCATTTTTGAAAATTATCTTCCTGCTTATTTTTGGATATTTTTTTCGAAACAAGGACAAGTATTACTATTTTGAAAATTTCGTTTATGAAAGGATTTTACCTCAAATTTCCGAACTTGCTAGAAATTTGAGAGGATTTTTAAGCGCAAATAATATTTTTTTTAAATATCGTCATGAGGAAAAACTAATTTAAAATTATGAGAAAATAAATCAAATGAAAATTGGAACGAACCCAAGCAAAATATTTTCTCTAGATATCACGGCCGAAAAAGCAGCTGGAACTTTGATTTCTTTGTATAAATTGCTTACTTGACACCCTCTTTAGCTTTTTGTATATTGGATAAATTGGAGGTTCGATGAAAATAGGCATAATTGGCGCGGGAAACTGGGGAATCAACCTTGTCAGGAATTTTAGTAAGATCTTAGGTACAAATAGCGTGTCTGTTTGTGATTTGGAAGAGCGTAGACTCTCTTTAATAGAATCAGAGTATATGGGCATAAAAACTTTTCTTAATCCTGATAAAATTATTTCTAATGATGAAATTAATTCCGTTGTAGTGGCTACTCCGGCCGAGACCCATTACGCAATTACGAAAAAAGCTCTTCTGGCGGGCAAACACGTTTTTGTGGAAAAACCTTTAGCCCTTGAAATAAAAGAAGCTGAAGAATTAATAGAAATTGCAGAAAAGAATAAATTAACCTTAATGGTAGATCACCTTCTTGTTTATCATCCCGTAGTTTGCGAAATTAAAAAACTAATAGACAATGGAGAACTTGGAAGAATATATTATTTGTACAGTCAGAGGCTTAACTTAGGAGTAATCCGTTCTAAAGAAAATGTTCTTTGGAGTCTCGGGCCTCATGATATTTCGGTTTTTTTGTATTTATTAAACGATTTCCCCGTTAGAATTGAAACCTCTGGCGGAATATATGTTCAAGAGACTCAAAAAATCGAAGACGCTGTTTTTCTTCACTTAAAATTCCCTTCAGGCGTAGATGCTCACGCCCACTTAAGCTGGCTCGATCCTCATAAAGTTAGAAGATTGACTGTTGTAGGCGATAAGAAAATGATCGTTTTTGATGATATGGAGCCGAGAAACAAATTGGCGATTTTTGACAAAGG
>CAYRCN010000112.1:0-5859 GCA_964422805.1 uncultured bacterium
GGGTTTGTGTTCTCTGTGAGCTCTGTGGTAAAAATGGGTGGGGTAGTGGTTTTTTCAAATCCTTGACAGGTATAGCCAAAGTGTTTATTCTTTACTTCAAATAGAGAGGTAATATTGAATTTTAAAAATTTCCTAAACAGTAGCAAATTTATAATATTGGACGGTGCGATGGGGACCGAATTGGAAAGACGCGGAGCTCTCGGCAGATGCAATAGTAATTTAACAAACCCCGAGATAGTGGAAGAAATTCATCGGGATTACTTCAACGCCGGAAGTAATGCCGTGATCGCCAATACTTTTTCTATGACTCGCCTTTACATCGAAACACATAATCTAAAAATAGATGTCGAAGAAGTTAATCGTGCTGGTGTAAAATCGGCAAGAAATGCCGCCGGAGAAGACGGATATGTCCTGGGGGATATCGGTTCCACAGCACAAATGCTCGAACCATACGGAACCTGCAAAGAAGAAGATTTATATAATACTTTTAAGGAACAGGCTTCTATCCTTTCAGAGGCAGGAGTTGATGGTTTTATAATTGAAACAATATTCGACCTTCGGGAAGCGCTTTGTGCAGTTAGGGCCTGCAGGGACGTTTCCGGGATTCCTGTTATTGCTTCTATGTCTTTCCAGACAGTAAAAAACGGGGGAAGGACAATGATGGGTAACTCCGCAGAAGAATGCGCAAGGAGGCTAACCGAAGAAGGCTCCGATGCTGTGGGGACGAACTGTGGTAATCTCACCCCTAAGGAGATGGCTGAAATTGTTTCTATCATGAAAGAATCAACGACTTTACCAATAGCAGCACAGCCAAACGCGGGCAAGCCGAAACTGGAAGGGGGAAAAGTTTTCTATATGGAGCCGCTACTCTACGCAACCGAAACCCTGGAATGTTACAAAGCAGGAGCCAGTATTATAGGCGGCTGCTGCGGTACAACTCCGGAACACATAAGAATTCTTTCGGAACTGATCGGGAAAGGCTAAAAGATCAAACACTAACTCAAATAGTCAAATATAAAAATCGTTAAACAGCAAATACGATTTGTGTAATTTGTGCGATTTGTTGTTACTACTTGTTTTGGGGATGAGGGTGATTTTCTAAAAAACAAAATATAATTCTTTGTTGTTGCTTTGTGCCTTTGTGTCTTTGTGTGAGAAAATTTTTAGGCTTGAATTTTTATAAAACAGTACTAAAATAACATAAACAATTTTCGATCTGGCGCGCCGCTATTAAAAAGCGAAATAAGGAAACGATAAAACTAAGGAGGAAAACATGGATTATAAGCTCTCAGAAGAAGAACAAATGATACAAGAGGTGGCGAAAACCGTCGCGGAAGAAAAAATAAAACCCTTAAGAGAACAAATGGACAGGGAAAGCAAATTTTCACCTGAAGTACGCAAGGAACTCGGTCGGTCCGACTTGATAAGGGTTTTTATTCCTGAAGAGTATGAAGGTCTGGGGATGGGAATGTTCGGTATGTGTCTTGCGACAGAACAAATATCTATAGTTGACGGCGGAACAGCCACAGCGTATGCGGCAAACGGTCTGGGCGCAATACCAATAATACTTTTCGGCAGTGAAGAACAGAAAAAGAAGTATCTTCCTCCTATCGGTTCAGGCGAGAAGTGGGCTGCCTTTGCATTAACAGAACCTGAAGCAGGTTCCGATGCTGGGAACGTTCAGCTAAAAGCAAAAAAAGACGGCGACCATTATATTTTCAACGGAAATAAAATATTTATTTCGAACGCTGGCGAAGCTGATATTTATGTTGTAATTACAGCTACAGCTCCCGATAAAGGAATAAGAGGACTTTCCGCAATTATCGTAGAGAAGGACACCGAAGGATTTTCCTTCGGTAAAGAAGAAGACAAAATAGGGATAAGAGCAGCCGCAACAAGAGAACTTGTGTTCACGGATTGCAAAATTCCTAAAGAAAACCTTCTTGGAAGAGAAGGTTCGGGATTCATGATGGCTATGAAAACATTTGACCAATCCCGCGTGGGAGTGGGCTCTCAAGCGTTAGGAATTGCAGAGGGCGCTTTAAGAGAAGCGGTAACATACGCGAACACAAGGAAGCAATTCGGAAAGAAAATCGGAGAATTTCAGGCTATTCAGGTTAAACTCGCGGAAATGGCTACAAGAGTCGAAGCCGCACGAGCTTTAGTTTATCAGGTAGCCAGATACATCGACGGAGGAGCAAAAAAATTCTCCAAAGAATCCGCAATGGCAAAATTATTCGCTTCCGATGTAGCAATGTATGTAACAATCGAAGCGGTTCAGGTTTTAGGTGGTTACGGCTATATGAAGGATTATCCGGTGGAAAAAATGATGAGAGACGCTAAAATAACACAGATATACGAAGGAACCAACGAAATACAAAGACTTATCATAGCCGCAGAACTGCTCAAAGAAGAAATCAGAAAGAAATAGAAATTACTGAGTTTTCATAGCGATCGCGACCTGCCCTGCAGAAATGCCTCCGTCATTAGGAGGCAATTTCTTGTGATTATAAACTTCAAATTTTCTTTTTTTTAACCTCTTAGTTGCTTCTTCCCTTAAAATCATATTCTGGAAAACACCACCCGAAAGGCATACTTTATTAATATTCATTTCTTCTCTTAACAAATTTGAAACATCAACAATCATTTCCGCTAAACCTATATGAAATTTCATGGAAATATATCCATTGGCTGTTCCTTTTTTGATGTCTTCTACGATTGATTCGATAACCTTTTTGGAATCAATGATGTAAGTGTTTATACTTCTTATTATATCAAACTGATACAATTTTTGTTCATATTCTTTTGCTATCATCTCAAGCTCGATTGCAGCTTGACCCTGGTAATTTATAGAGCTTCTTATACCCAATAAAGAAGAGACCGCATCAAAAAGTCTTCCTATCGATGAAGTGAGAGGAGAGTTTACTCTTTTATCTATCATAGTTTTGATGTATGACCACTTTTTTTTGTCCAGGGTTTTTACAAAATCTATATCTAACCTTCTGAAACTATCGCCAAAGATATCATATAAATATACTGCTCCCATTCTCCACGGTTCTTTAACTGTTATATCTCCTCCCGGAAGAGGAATGTATTGTAAATGGGCTTTTCTCTCATATCCTTCCAGGTCAGCAATTAAGAATTCTCCTCCCCAGATATTTCCGTCTTCCCCATATCCGGTTCCATCCCATGCTACTCCTATTACTTTTTCATCCAGACGGTTATCTACAAGACAGGACGCTATATGAGCGTGATGATGCTGTACTTCTATTAAAGGTTTGTTGTAGTCAAAAGCCCATTTTTTTCCGAATTTAGTTGCCTGGTACTCGGGGTGTAAGTCTACGACTGCTATATCCGGAAGAATATCGAAGAAATTAGTAAAGTGTTCTATTCCTCTCTCGAAAGCTCTTATTGTTTCGATGTTGTCTGTTTCTCCTATATAGTGGCTTACGAAAATTTTATCTCCTCTTGAAATCGAGAAAGTGTTATGCTTGTGTGCCCCAAAACCAATGATTTTCTTCTCGTTCCAAATAGGGCATCGTAGGGGTTGGGGAGCATAACCTCGGGAGCGTCTTAATAAAAGAGGTTCATTGTCTACTATTCTGGCTATAGAGTCATCAGCCTGCATCCATATATCGCGGTCGTGAATAAGAAAATAGTCGGCAATACCTTCAAGTCTTAGAGTTGCGTTCCTGTTATCGAAGACAATCGGTTCGTCTCTTTTGTTGCCGGATGTCATAATGAGAATTTCCAATTTTTCAAATAAAAGGATATGAAGAGGAGTATACGGCAACATAAAACCGAGAAAATTATTGCCCGGAGCTATATTTTCGGGAAGAGCACATTTTTTCTTCTTTTCAAGAAGCACAATAGGAGATCGTGGACTTTGAAGAAGTTTTCTTTCCTCTTCTGAAACTTTAACAAATTTTTCTATTGTTGGGATATCTCTTGCCATAAGTGCAAGTGGTTTACATGGGCGCATTTTTCTTTCTCTTAAAATTTTGATTGCTTTCATATCTTTTGCATTACATGCAAGGTGAAACCCTCCGAGACTCTTAACTGCAATTATTTTACCTTTTTTAAGAAGTTTAATTGCTTTATTTATCGGATTCCCTTTTAGTTCCCTCCCTTTAAAGTCTAAAAGTTCAAGATGCGGTCCACATTTGCTGCATGCGTTGGGTTGCGCGTGGAATCTTCTATCCTCAGGGTTTGCGTATTCTGTTCTACATTTCTCACACATATCGAAATTTTTCATAGTAGTATTTTTTCTGTCATAAGGCAGTTCTTTTGTTATGGTGAAACGTGGCCCGCAGTTTGTACAGTTTATGAATGGGTATAAATACCTTCTATCTTTCTGATTTAGGAGTTCTTTCTTGCAGTCCTCACATGTCGCTATATCTGGAGATACAAGAGTCGATTTTCCCTCACTTTCTTCACTTTCTATTATTTTAAATTCATTAAATTCTTTTACTGGTAATTCTTCGCCTCTGATTTCTTCTATATATGAGAGCGGAGGAGGATTTTTCTTTAGTTCTTCTAAAAAAGAATTTATATCCTCAAGGCAACCTTCTACATCCAACGTAACTCCTTTGCTATCGTTAAATACAGTTCCTTTTAGATTGTATTCATTTGCGAGGCGATACACCGTCGGACGAAATCCGACTCCCTGGACAATACCTCTTATTTCAACTTTCTTTCTTTCTTTTTTCATCAAGAAAAAGATACCCTTATAGCCTGTTAAGTCAAGAAGGTTGACAAAATAACCCTCTTTATTATAATCGAGGCTTATCGAAGGAGAAAAATGCGATATACTTTTGGTACCACAAAAAAAGCTGCAGTTAGATTAGGAAATATAGCCATGGTTTTCAATCCTATGGCAGTCGAATTTTTACGCAAATACATATCGGTAAAAATAGAAACGGCGCTGGATCTTGGATGCGGTCCCGGTTTTACGACCGATATGATTTATAGGGCTTTAAAATGCCGAAAAGTTTATGGTTTTGACAATTCTAAAGAAATGTTAGAATACGCGAAAAAACAATTTAAAAACTGTATCTTTTTGTTCCACGACGTCACGGATTTCCCTTTTCCGGTTAAACCGGACCTCATATATGTCCGATTTTTGCTTTCCCATATAGAAAATGCGGTCGATTCAGTAAATAAATGGGTTAAGGAACTTAAGGAAGGAGGATGGTTGTGCATTGAAGAAGTAGAGGATATCCATACAGACGTCAACGTTTTCGAAAAATATCTCGGTATAAGCAAAGGTCTTGTTGCTTCCGAGGGAGCAGTTCTTTATGTAGGCGAAACATTATCCGCAGGTGATTATGACGCGGAAGTGTTGCACAATGAAAAAATATCCCTGCAGGTCAACAATTCTACTGCTGCAAGCTGGTTCTATCCGAATACAGTAACTATCTGGGAAAAAGAAAAATATGTTTTAAAGAATTTATCAGGAGAAAAGAGAAAACATATATCGAATGAACTCTTACGAATACTTAAAGAAAATGACCAAAGAAGCAATATTACCTGGTATATGAGAAGAATACTACTCCGGAAAGCATATTGAAACTATCTTGCAGCTATTATTCAATCAGCCCTGTTGACTTTTTACTGTAAAACATTAAACTCCTTTTATGAAAGAGAAAGAAAAATTGGCAGAAAAGGCTGTATCATTCTTCCGGTCAGGATTCATTTGTTCTGAAAGTGTTTTAATGGCTATGCAGGATTATTTGGGTCTTGAAAGAAATCCCTCTATTGCTACGGGATTTGGCGGAGGTATAGGTAGAAAAGGCTCTGTTTGTGGAGCTGTTACAGGCGGCGTACTTGCTATAAATTTGAAATATGGAAGGCAAAAAT
>CAYRCN010000113.1:0-5827 GCA_964422805.1 uncultured bacterium
TTTGTCTTCGTTTTTGTATAAAATTGCCATTCCCAGTTTATCGCCTATAATACTTTGACTTCCGTATGAAGCTAAATACCCCCAGCCGGTTTGCTTATCTTCTGATTTTAAAATGTTAGTTCCTTCGCTTTTTACTATTCCCGTGCATAGATTATCGATATCTTTATCGATTGTTATATCATGTTTCGTTAACCTGCTTCCTGCTGTAATGGAAAGATTTGAGGTTAAGTTAAATTTTTTAGAATCTATTTTCCATCCCAGATATTTTATGCCTAATTGTGAATATAAAACGCCATTTTCTAAAATCTCGCATATTAGACTGTCGGTTTTGGATATTCTTTCAACCTTGCCGTTCTTCCACATTCCGGTTGCCCCAATTCCGAGAGCATCGCCGACCTTTAAGATATCCATTCCCCAGGGAGACATTTCATGATAGGATTCAAAGCCGTCTTGCCCGACGTCCTGCAGTACCATACTGCTTACTTTTTTACCGAAAATGTCGATACCGTTACGCCAGTCCAGGTATAGCCTGTAACCAACTTTATCGGATTCCCAGCCAGGTCCTTCAAAGCGAATGAATTCCGAGTGATCCGTGTGTGTTGGAGGGGTCTTCAGGTAATTTGTATCTTTAAAAGTTCCTCCTGCATATTTGTTTCCTTCCCATTTGCCCCCGCATTTAATTGATAATATACTCTGAGTTCTTTTGGGGTATTCTATCTTTTTGCTTCCCTCTTTTGCATATCTGACTGTTAGTTTTTTAGTCTCTTTCGGAGCAAAATCAGCCAGGAAAATTATTTTTTTACCATCGATGTCAGAATTTACCATCTGACTTGAAAGCTCTTTATTCTCTTCTACTACAACAAACGACTTGGGATTGAAATCAGGATGGTTCTCTTTTATAGTAGCTATATCAAGAAAAACGCAAGATTCTCTTCTTTCGACATCTATTTTATTTGTTGCTTCGATCGGAAAGGACTCGGGGTATTCTCGCGCGAGGTCCCCAGAGGTACAGCCGGATACAATAATTAAAAATGAATATAGAAAATATTTGATTGATGGATTTCTCATTTACTCCTCCTTTATTTACCTTCCTGTCCATCCGCCGTCTACGATTAAAATGGTGCCGCACACATAATCTGATGCACTTGATGCAAGGAATACGACTGCGCCCTTTAAGTCTTCGGGAGTTCCCCATCTGCCTAAGGGAATTCTGTTCATAATACCTTGATTCCTTACCGGGTCTTCTCTTAAGGCTTTTGTATTATCCGTTGCTATATAACCGGGCGCTATGGCATTTACATTGACACCGTATTTGGACCATTCGTTTGACAGGGCTTTGGTTAATTGCCCGATTCCGCCTTTACTTGCTGCATAAGCGGAAACAGTTATCCCTCCGAAAAATGCTAAAAGCGAAGCAGTAAATATGATTTTGCCGGAACCTCTTTTTATCATATCCTTGCCGAATTCTCTTGCGAGTATGAATTGTGCGTTGAGATTGACTTCGATTACCTCATCCCAGTATTCATCCGGGTATTCTTCCGCCGGCTTTCTTTTGATTGTACCTGCGTTATTCACAAGTATATCGATTTTTTCGAAGTCAGTTTTAACTTTTTCTATAAACTCATATAAAGCGTCCCTATTTGAGAAATCGCATGCATATCCTTTAAAATCACGCCCGGATGATTTTACCAACTTTTCTACTTCACTTCCTTCTTTGAGAGAACGGCTCGCTCCCACAATATCCGCGCCGGCCTGGGATAGCGCTTCTGCCATACCGAGGCCTATGCCTCGTGTGCAGCCCGTTACAAGTGCTTTTCTCCCGTTTAGTCTAAATTTATCCAGTATATTTTTATCCTTCATTTTAAATCTCCTATATCCAGGTGATCCATATCATCGAATAATTGGTTTTCTCCACCCATACCCCAGCAGAAACTATAAGCGGAAGTTCCCACTCCCGAGTGGATAGACCAGCTGGGAGAAATAACAGCCTGTCTGTCAGATACCACGATGTGTCTTGTTTCATCTGCTTTTCCGCAAAAATGAAAAACCCTGTCGGATTCTCCTATTCCGAAATAAAGATAAACTTCCATTCTTCTTTCGTGAGTATGAGGAGGCATGGTATTCCAGACATTTCCGGATGCCATTATGGTTACACCCATTACCAGCTGACAGCTTTTTATTCCAGCCGGATGTATATGTTTGTATATAGTTCTTTTATTTGAATTTTTATTAGAACCGAGATTTGAAGGTTCCGCGTCTTTCTTTCTTGAAAGTTTTGTAGGATATTCCCTGTGAGCGGGATAGCTCAAAAGATAAAAAGCTGCGGGATTATCCGCTTTATCGCTGTTAAATGAAATCTTCTCATTACCCCTGCCAATATACAGGCAGTCTAGTTCCTGTAATTTATATTTTTTGCCGTTAACCTGGACAGTTCCGCCCCCCCCAATGTTGAGGAGTCCCAATTCTCTCCGTTCCGTAAAATAAGACGCTTTCAATTCAGCTGCTGAGGAAAGCGTAAGAGGATTGTCAAAAGGAACGGCAGAACCGATTATAGCCCGATCGGTGTCGGAATATACCATTTCTATTTCTCCGACCTTAAAAAGAGATTGGATCAGAAAAATTTTCCTTATTTCATCAGTCGTCATACGGGAAAAGCGGACAGGGTCTGCCGCGTATCTTACTTCCATATTAACTGCCTCCGTGTTTTATTGTCAATCGTAGCGAAAAAAGAATAAATGTCAAGGTATTAATAAAAGCTTGAATTTTATACATTTTTTTTAAAAGAAATTCGGAGCGGATTTTTTCTAGAAATATTTTCCCGTCTTTTGTATTTAATTAATAGGATTTTCCCTTGACAAATACAAAGTTTAATATTTATTTTAAAATAAATAAGCCTTAAACCAATTGGAGGATATTTATGAGTCATAATAATGTAAGCATAGAGGAAATGAAGAATCTTAAAATTTCGGAACTTTTTAAAAAATTTTCTACAGATGAAAAGGGGCTTTCTTCTTCAGAAGCAAAGAAAAGACTTGAAGAGTACGGACCAAATGAAATCTCTGAAAAGAAAACTAATCCTATAATCAAATTTCTGGGATATTTCTGGGGACCGATACCTTGGATGATCGAGGTTGCTGCAATACTTTCGGTAATACTAAGACGCTGGGAGGATTTCTGGATTATACTTGCATTATTATTATTGAATGCGGTTGTAGCATTCTGGCAGGAATTTAAAGCAGATAGTGCCATTGAAGCATTAAAACAAAAGCTGGCACTCAAAGCGAGAGCTCTTCGCGATGGTAAATGGTCGGAGTTGTTTGCAAGGGAACTTGTGCCCGGAGATGTTATTCGTGTTAGATTGGGAGATATAATTCCAGCCGATATTAAACTATTGGACGGTGATTATCTGATGATAGATGAATCTGCGTTGACCGGAGAGTCGATGCCGGTAGAAAAACATAAATCCGATATCGGATACGATGGTTCTGTTGTTAACCAGGGAGAAATGACTGCTTTCGTGGTTGCTACAGGCATGAATACATATTTTGGAAAAACCGCTAAGCTGGTGGAAGAGACCAAGACGAAAAGCCATTTTCAAAAAGCGGTTGTGAAGATAGGGGATTACTTGATTTTACTGGCTGTGGTATTGGTTGTTATTATTTTTCTTGTGGCCTTTGCCCGGCATGAAAGTATGCTGGAGACCCTTCAGTTTGCACTTGTTCTTACTGTCGCGGCGATTCCGGTTGCGTTGCCTGCTGTTCTGTCCGTTACTATGGCTGTAGGGGCTATTGCACTTGCAAAGAAAGAAGCTATCGTGAGTAAACTGGTTGCCATTGAAGAGATGGCTGGTGAGGATATTTTATGCTCGGATAAAACAGGGACTATTACAGAGAACAAGATAACTGTTTCGGAAACGGTACCTTTTGGAGAGTTCACCGAAAAAGATATTTTAATTTTCGGAGCTTTGGCATCAAAAGAGGAAGATAGAGATCCTATCGATAATGCAATTATGATTAAAGCTGAATCTTTAAATGTAACCGAGAAATTATCCGATACTTATAAAGTAGCGAGCTTTACGCCTTTTGATCCGGTTTCCAAACGCACCGAAGCTGAAGTAGAGGGTAATGATGGCAAACGTTTCAAGGTATCTAAGGGTGCGCCGCAAGTGATTATGTCGTTGATAGAAAACAAAGAATTTGATACTAAAAAGGTAAATGAAAAAGTCGATGATTTCGCTTCAAACGGTTTTCGAGCGCTTGGAGTGGTAAAAACGGACGAAAATAAGAATTGGGAGTTTGTCGGTCTTCTTGCTTTAAGTGACCCACCTCGTGAAGATTCGGCAGAAACAATCAAAACAGCGAAATCCATTGGAGTTAATGTTAAGATGGTTACAGGCGATCATATGGCAGTCGCGAAAGAGATTGCAAGACAAGTAAATTTGGGTACAAATATTGTTAGGGCAGAATCTTTTCTTGGAAAAAGCGATAGAGAGGCTAAAAAAATCGTAGAAGATGCGGATGGGTTTGCCGAAGTTTTCCCTGAACATAAATATCATATTGTTGAACTGCTCCAATCCGGTGGACACATAGTGGGAATGACCGGAGACGGGGTTAATGATGCTCCGGCGCTTAAGAAAGCTGATGCAGGAATTGCTGTAGCAGGATCTTCTGATGCGGCAAAGTCTGCAGCTTCTATTGTTCTGACCAAACCCGGTCTTTCAGTGATAATCGACGCTATTAGACAGAGCCGGAAGATATTTCAACGTATGAATAATTATTCCATATACCGTATTACAGAGACTATAAGAGTCTTAATCTTTGTTACTTCTTCGATTATTGCTTTTAAATTTTATCCCGTCACTGCTTTGATGATTGTCTTACTCGCACTTCTTAATGATGCCCCGATTATGACTATCGCTTATGATAATGTAAAACCTTCTGAAAAACCTGATAAATGGGATATGCGCACATTGCTAAGTATATCGACCATATTGGGAATAATCGGTGTTTTTGTGTCTTTTTCAGTTCTATATATAGGGAGAGATTTATTTCATCTAAGCAGGGAAGTACTTCAGTCTTTTATTTATTTGAAGCTTTCTGTAGCTGGTCATATGACGGTTTTTGTTGCGAGAACAAAGGGTCCTTTCTGGTCGATAAAACCATCTAAACAACTTTTGTCTGCTGTTTTAATAACGCAATTTATTGCCACTTTAATTGTTGTGCATGGGTTCTTAATGCCCGCTATGGGATGGGGATTAGCACTTTTTATTTGGGCTTATGCACTTGTCTTTTTTGTGATAACGGATTTCATAAAAGTCAGAGTATACAGGCTGCTGGATCACGAGGGATTTAAATTTCACAGGTAAACAGAGAGAGTATTTTTATATATTGCGTGTATATGAAATGAATAAAAATGAAGGATAAGGAAAATCGTAATATAAAAGAAAAAATCTATAGAACTTTTCGGAGCTGTTTCTATAGGTTCTAAACATCTTCCTATATACTAATCTACCTGCTTTATTATGTATTCTATGATTCACTATATCTGCGAGTTCTGAGTTTCGTGTTTCGACACAATAAATAGGTTTTATGGGTTAAGATTTAGTTGTTCCTGTCGTGCGGCTCCGGTCATCGGTCAGTTTTGAATCTATTACCTAAAACCTAATACCTAAGACCTAATTTTTCCCTTGACAAAGATTGTTAAAACATTAGTATACTCATAGATTCTAAGATGCTTATATATTATTTCGGTGTTAAGCCGTAAACAATAGGAGGTATTTTATGAGGTTATTTAGAAACGCATTTATAATGATTTTTATTGTTATGAC
>CAYRCN010000114.1:0-5810 GCA_964422805.1 uncultured bacterium
ATACTTCTCCCCTACCTCCCGGTGGTCCAGCTTCTGTAACCCCAATATGAAGGGGGTAATTATACTTCTCTGAAAACATTCGATTAGCATCAATCATCGTTCTAACGTCTGAAGATTTTAACGAAACTATAATGGATTTAAAATCTAATTCCTCCAGTATTTTAATTTCGTCTATTACCGACTCTACAAGAGCTTCCGGTTTTATACCTCCAAATCTTTTTATGTATTCCTGTTTTAAGGAACCTGCGTTTGCTCCGACTCTGATAGGGATCTCTCTCTCTTTACAAATTTTTACTATTTCTTCGACTTTCCATCTATTACCAATATTTCCTGGATTTATTCTTATTTTATCCGCGCCCTGTTTAACTGATTCGATAGCAAGGGTATAATCGTAGTGAATATCGGCAATTAAAGGAATACTTATTTTTTTCTTTATTTTGCCAATGCTTTCGGCGGCTTGCTTATCAGGGACTGCAACCCTTATAATCTCACAGCCTTCCAGCTCTAATTTTTTAATTTGGTTAATGGTTTTTCTTTTGCTGCGGGTATCGGTATTGGTCATTGACTGTATAGTAATAGGATTATTGCCTCCGATTTTTACCGAGCCTATCCTTACAACTTTAGTTTTTCTTCTTTTGTATTTTTTCAATTATCTCCGCCTTTAGTTTTTCTTTGTTTTTAAAAATTTTCCCCTGCGAAAGTCCTTTTATGAAAGTAATTTGCCGGTCTGCGTATTTTTTGGTCTCTTTTATTACTGCTTCCCTGACTTTATCAAGATTTCCATTTTTTCTGTTCAATATATATTTTGAAACCTGTTCGTACCCGATAGAAGTAAAAGAATAAAGAGAAGAGCTATATCCTTTTTGGAGTAAATTTTTAACCTCTTCAATAAAGCCGTTTTCAAACATTTTTTCGACTCTTTTTTCAATCCTATCGCGTAATTCTTTTTTACTTATCAAAAGTGAAAATACTTCCAGAGGTATTTTATTTTTGTTTCCTTTTTTCCATAATTCAGTTAACGTAATACCACTTGCCCTGTAGACTTCTATTGCCCTTCCGAGACGCTGTTTATCATTAGGGTGTATCCTCAAAGCAGATTCGGGATCTATTTTTTGCAATTCTCTGTGCATTTCAAGAGAACCTTTTTTTTTCATTTCATTTCTTACATCATTACGTATTTTATCAGGAATTTCCGGTTCTTCAAACATGCCTTCAATAAGAGACCTTATATAAAATATCGTTCCCCCGCAAATAATCGGTATATGATTTTTTTTTCTTATCTCCCCCACTTTGCTTTTACAATCGCATATAAACTCATAAGCAGAATAATTCTCATCAGGTTCTTTTATATCTATTAAATGATGTGGAACTCTTTTTCTCTCCGAGGATGTTACCTTAGCAGTTCCGATATCCATTCCCCGATAAATTTGTCTGGAATCAGCAGAAATTACTTCAATCGGAAAATTTTCTCCCAGTTCGAGACAAAGAGAGGTTTTTCCTGCGGCTGTTGGCCCTATTATTGTTATAACTTTTTTCATCGCAGTAGTTTCTTTTCTATATCATTTAGAGATATCTCGAAAAGAACAGGTCTGCCGTGAGGACATCTAAAGGGTTTATCAGTTGAAAATAAAAGATTTACAAGACTTTCCATCTCTTCAATGGAGAGCGACTCACCGGCTTTTATTGCGAGGTGACAACTTATTGATTTCAATAATCCGTCAATGGAAGTCTCCTTTTCCGACGAAAGGTCTTCTAAGATACCTCTAATCTTATCTTCGTTTATTTCCGTTATCACAGAAGGCACCCCTTCCCACATAACAGAATTTCCTGAAAAAACCCTGAAAACAAATCCTAATTTTTTTAAATCATCTTTCAACTCTTCAAGTTTTAGCATTTCAAGAGGAGTGTGTTTTACCTGAATAGGGAACAATAAACTCTGTGTGGTAAAAGTCTCGTTATGTTTAAAATTATCATAGAGAATTCTTTCATGAGCCGCATGCTGGTCAATTATAACAAGGCCGGCGTTTGTCTGTGCCACAATATAAGAATTGTGCAATTGCCAGAATTTGCTCTTACTATCACCTTCAAACAGGAAATCCTTCTGAAATGAAAAAAGATCCCGTCTATAATCGCTGTCAACGCCTATTGTTTCGTTCAAAGTTCTTTTTAACGTCGACATAACAAGCTGTTCTTTATTAAATTTTACTTCCCTTTTTGTAGGATGCACATTGACATCGACTAAGTCGGCAGGAATATCTATAAATAAAATAAAAGATGGGTTTTCATCGGTAAACGGTGTGTAAAAATCCTTAATCAATTTAAAAATTTTGCCATCCCATACATTTCTTTTATTAACAAATAGATAATATTTTTTCTGCGAAGGCAATTCCGGACGCTGGATCCAACCGCTAATTTTTATATTATTCTCAACATTGTCAAATTCGAAAGGCACAAGAGACGAAAGGAAGTTTTCATCTAAAATAGAAGCTATTCGATCAGTCGAAGTTGTGGAAGGAATATCGATAACTTTTTTTCCGTTATGAGTTAACACAAAAGAAATTTCAGGATGACATATACATTTGGGTATTATTTCCCCAAGAATTTTTCTGAACTCAGCATTTGAAGAATGCAGAAATTTTCTTCTTGCCGGATAATTATTGAACAAAAATTTTATTATAACGGACGTGCCCCTCTGTCTCTGTCTTGCCTTCTCTTCCTTTATTTCTCCATTGAATACTTTTATATACCTGCCCATATCATTATTCGAGGATTTAGAAAGTATCTCTACCTGGGAAACGGCGCCAATGGAAGCAAGAGCTTCTCCCCTGAAACCAAGTGAGTATATTAAATCAAGGTCTTCCAGATTTTTTATCTTACTTGTAGAATACCTTTTTACTACCATACTCAGATCATCGGGATGAATACCTGTGCCGTTGTCAGATACGGCGATAAGTCTTTTTCCTCCGTCTTCAATATCTACAGTAATCTGAGAAGACTCAGCATCTATTGCATTCTCCACCAATTCCTTAACGCAGGAAAAAGGACCTTCCACAACTTCTCCGGCTGCGATTTTACTTTTTACTTTATCCGGTAATTCTAAAATTCTTCTGTTCTTTTCCATTATCCCTTAATAACGGCAAGAGGAAGCATTCTTACCACCTTTTTTGAAATACCGACCCGTGAGACAACATTTACAACTTCATCAATATCTTTATAAGCCTCGGGTGCTTCTTCTCGTAAGGTTTTAATCGATCTTGACCTAACAGAGATCCCTTTTTTCTTAAGTTCATCCGTAATATTTCTTCCGCCTGTTGCTTGCATTGCTTTCTTTCTGGAAAGGACTCTTCCGGCTCCGTGGCAGGTGGACCCAAAAGTTTCATCCATGGCCTTTTGTGTGCCCAGCAAAATATACGATGCTGTGCCCATATCTCCCGGTATCAAAACCGGTTGTCCAAATTCTTTGTATTTTTCCGGAATATTTGGGTGATTTGGGGGAAAAGCTCTAGTAGCACCCTTTCTGTGAACGCACAATCTCTTGGTCTTTCCCTCAACAACGTGTTCTTCGACTTTCGCAATATTGTGGGCTACATCGTAAATGAGATTCATTCCCAGTGACTCTGCAGATTTTCCAAAAACTTCGGAAAAAATTTCTCTTATTCGGGATAAAATTATCTGACGGTTTGCCCATGCGAAATTTGCCGCTGCTCTCATTGAAGAAAGATAATTCTGCCCCTCTTTTGAATCAAGCGGAGCACAAATAAGCTGTTCGTCAGGTAAATCAATATTAAATTTGTTTTTAGCGCTGCGAAGGTTTTTAACCCAATCACTGCAGACCTGATGACCAAGGCCTCTCGAGCCAGTATGAATCATCACAGTTATCGAATCTATTTCTAATCCTAGCATATTCGCCGCTTTTTCGTCGAAAATTTCCGAGACTTTTTGTATTTCCATAAAGTGATTTCCCGAACCTAAAGTCCCGAGTTGCTCCTGTCCGCGTTCTAAGGCTCTGCTGGAGATGATTCCCGTATCTGCTCCATTGAGCTTACCATTTTCTTCGGTATACTCAAGGTCTTCTTCCCAACCGAACCCATTTTTTACAGCCCAGGATGAACCTTCCGTAAGAACTTCTTTTAAAGTTGAAAACGAAACCTTAATATCACTTTTTGAACCCACTCCGCACGGTACAATCGAGTATATTTTGTTTATAAGAAGCTCTTTGTTTCCTTTTAAATCCGAACTTTTAAGATTTGTTCTTATTACCCTTACTCCGCAATTGATGTCGTAGCCGACTCCCCCGGGGGAAATAACCCCCTCTTGTGCATCCATTGCAGCTACTCCGCCAATCGGAAAACCGTAACCCCAGTGAATATCGGGCATCGCAAGGGAGTATTTTTGTATACCGGGCAAATGAGCAACATTACGCACCTGCTCAATAGAATTATCTGACTGCATAGCTGCGTATAGTTTATCAGAAGCATAGACAATGCCGGGGACTCTCATTTTTCCCTGTTTCTCGATCAACCACTTACAATCGCCTATTTTTTTCATTGTTTATTAATATAGACTCTTTATTACTTATTTCAAGTACCCCCCCACCCCCAAAATTATCCTCACACAAAGATACAAAGAGCACAAAGACCCACCACACACAATCTTTCTTGTTTGTTTTTTATTTCCTAAAATCTAAAACCAAAGACCTAATACCTAATATGTTGACAAAGGTGGAATTTTTTACTATATTCACTTCCAAAGGAGGCTTTTGATGGCGGATAAGAAAGCAGACCTGGCAGGTCCGGGTATTAGTACATACGAACAGGTGGATAAAATTCTTCCTCACGACTATGAAGCATTATTAAGTCCTAAGAAAAGGATGAAAGCGCTTTACAGGATAAAAAACTTTATAGAAGAGAATCTTTGCAAGGAACTAAACCTTTTTATGGTTCAGGTTCCTCTAATCGTAACCAAAGACAGCGGTCTAAATGATTATCTTGACCGGGACGGTTCACGAACGCCAGTCGAGTTTCCCTGCGGACTGGGTCTCAAAAAAAGAATCGAGACTCAGGTGGTTCAAGCTGCTACGAAATGGAAACGAATGGCATTAAAACAGTTCGGCTGCGAAATTGGCGAAGGTATCTGTACGGATATGAGAGCAGTTAGAAAGGACTACTTTCTGGATCATGACCATAGCGCCTATGTCGATCAATGGGATTGGGAAAGGGTTATCACTAAAGATATGCGTAATCTGAATTTTCTGCGCGATATCGTCGAAAAAATCTGGATGGTTATTTATGAAGCAGGGCAGATGGTTAAGAAAGACTTTCCCGAACTCATATCAGATAAATATCCTGATATACCAAAAGAGTTAAAATTTTTTCATGCCGAGGAAATCCTGGAACGCTATCCGGATTTTACCCGCAAACAGAGAGAGACAAAAATGGTACAGGAAGTACACCCGGCAATTTTTATTATTGGTGTCGGCTATGTCCTGGAAGACGGTTATCCTCACGAGATGCGAGCTGCAGACTACGACGATTGGATTACGCCGACTATTAAGAAGAACGGGAAGCAGTTTCATGGACTAAACGGCGATATCCTGGTATGGAACCCGGTAACCAAGCGTCGTCATGAACTTACATCTATGGGCATTAGAGTTACTAGAAAAACATTAGTGCAGCAGCTAAAAGAATCCGGACAGGAAGATTTTCTACAACTTCCCTACCATCAGGCGATTCTTAATGATGAGATACCGCTAAGCATCGGAGGCGGTATCGGTCAATCACGTACATATATGTATCTTTTAAGGACCGCTC
>CAYRCN010000115.1:0-5806 GCA_964422805.1 uncultured bacterium
GACCTTCTATAATTACTTGAACGTCTCTTTCATGAGCTCTCTTAGTTAATTCTCCGAGAATACTCAACTCATGGAATTGAGCTCTATCAGACGAATCTTCAATCGCTCCCGGGCGAAAACCATCTCCCAACGACAGAGTTATATCATAATCGGAAGCGATATCGAGTATTTTATCGAAGTCAGTATATAAAGGATTCTCTTTCTTATTATAAAGCATCCAGGTCAAGAGTAAGGTTCCTCCTCTAGAAACCACATCCATTACTCTGCCCTCGCTTTGAAGACGTTTGAAAGTTTCCAACGTCACACCGCAGTGAAGGGTCATAAAATCCACTCCGTCTTCCGCCTGCTCTTCTATCACTCCGAAGATTTGTTTCTCTGTCATGTGGACTATACCCCCTTTTTTTTGAACGGCTTCTATCGCAGCTTGATATATGGGTACGGTTCCAAGAGGAATAGTTGTTTTCTTTAGAATTTCTTGTCTGATTTTTCTTATATCTCCGCCGGTAGAAAGATCCATAATGGTGTCCGCGCCAGCCTTTTCTGCTAAAACAGCTTTTTTTACCTCAAACGCTATATCAGATTTATCGGTTGAAGTACCAACATTTGCATTAACTTTTGTTGTAAGAGGGTAACCAATTCCAGTCGGCTTTACTTTTTTTCTTTTTTTATTTTTGGTTATTACAATTTTTCTCTCGAGTATTCCTTTGATTAGAACATCGAGTTGTATTTTTTCTGCTCTTGCGATTTTCTGAACCAGAGAAGGGGTTCTACCCTTTTTTAGTTCAGTAATAATTCCCAATTAAAATCCTCCAAAAATTAAATTCTCCGGGTCTAAATTGATATTATCTTTCTTTATTTCATAGTAAAGATACGGATAAGGAGCTCTTCCGGACTGCCCGACATAACCTATTACAGAACCTCTTTTCACTTTTTCTCCTTCTCTCACAGCAGCGGTTAGCAAATGAGAGTAGGAGCTCACAAGCCCGCATGAATGGGCAATTTCCACAAAAAGTCCTTTACCTTTGTCGTTACCTACCTGTCTTACAATACCGTCTCCGGTTGAGACTACCGGAGTATTCAAGGATGTTAAAATGCTTATTCCTTTATGAGGCTTTATCTTGCCCGTATAAGGGTCTATTTGCTTTCCAAACCTCCTTATTATATGCCCTTTTACTGGCATTATAGAAGGCATAGAACTTAAAGTAGAATAATCAAGTTTAGAAGTAACTTCAAAGACCGAATCGACCCACATGGACATTACCATGAGGCTCTCCGGAGAAAAATCGAACGTACTTTGAGGAATGTCTTCCATAATATTGTGTTCCCTAAAGGCTATATACTGCTCTTGAAGTAGAGAATCAACTTTTCCTTCAAATTCAGCCGCTCTTTTCCTGAGTTCGGAAACTTTCTCTATTAGTTTTTGATTATCTGTTTCCAAGAAAGCAAGAGAAGACACGTTAACGAAATTTTGGAGATTGTTAAAGAAAAAAAATCCGCTGAGAATAAGTATTAAAACAATAAGTATTATAACAAAAAAAGGTATTTTTAACCATTTGTTTTGACCCTTATCATGCGGAATTAATACAATCTTAAGGAATGAATGCTTCATCTATCGGAGTATTTTCCCTTAGTTGTTTTAATGCACGATTTCTAAGTTGCCTTACTCTTTCCCTGGAAACACCAAGAATTCTTCCAATTTCTTCTAAAGTGTGAGGCCTTTTCCCTTCCATCCCAAAGTAGTAAATTATAATTTTTCGATCTCTTGGCTTGAGTCTATCAAGGCTGAATCTTATATCTTCTATAAATTTATTTCTATAGTACTCTTCTTCTGGTGTTACAACATCTTCAGAGATTACATCGAGGTACTCTAAATCATCTGTATTTTTTATTGTATCATCGAGGGAGATATCGTGTTTTGCTACTTTGATTGACTCTTCTATCTTTTCAACATCGGTATCAAGCTCCTCTGCAATTTCTTCTATAGAAGGTTCCCTGCCTATTTCTCTGGTCACCCTTTCTTTTGTTTTCTTGACTTTTAGCATTTTCCCGGCCCTGCTCATGGGAAGACGGTAAGATTTTATATGTTCAGTTACAGCTTTCATTATAGCCTGTTTAACCCACCAAACGGCATAAGACAGAAATCTGACTCCTCTGCGTTCATCAAAACGCTCTGCAGCCTTAATCAAACCTACATTACCTTCGTTAATGAGATCTGTAAAAGGTGTTCCCATATTCCTGTAGGCCTTAGCTACAGAAACTACAAAACGGAGATTAGATTCCACTAATTTCCTTTTCGCGCTTTGATCTCCCAAACGAGCCTTTCTCCCCAGTTCCTTTTCCTCTTCAGGGGTAAGGAGATTGTATTTTTGAATCTCCTGTAAATAAACAGGTAGAGAACCTCTAACCTTTTTTATTTTTTTAACTCTCCTCTATGCTTATAACTCTTATTGAGCCATCTGGCAAGTTCAAAAGCAACACCAATGGTGGCTTGAATTCTTTTTTAGCTATTTTTATATCTTCTATATCACTTATTTTCATAGATCTATTTTTAGCTTGAACCAAAGTTATTAAGGATTTCCCTATGACCCCAGCTTTATCTGCCAGACTACCTTCCTTTACCTCACTTACAAACACTCCATTCACAGCTTTATCTCCCCAGATGCTTTCCGCTTCTTTTGAAGTAGCAGGCAACATCAGCATACCCAACCACTCTTCTCCACCCATCGGCCTACTGGAAACCTCCTCGGTCGGCCTCTTCCCCATTTTAACTGTTAGGGTTTTCTCCCCGCCGTTCCTCCAAACCGTTACTTCTACT
Source organism: uncultured bacterium (assembly GCA_964422805.1). Lineage (GTDB taxonomy): Bacteria > Hydrothermota > UBA3072 > UBA3072 > UBA3072 > JAFGHJ01. The sequence continues at coordinate 2,816 of CAYRCN010000115.1, forward strand.
TTCGCATTCGGACTTTTGGAAGCGACTATTTTTCTTAAAATGTTGATATCCTCTATTTTTTTATTATCTATTTTTAAAATTATATCACCTTCAGCAATACCCGCTTCAGCTGCCGGCGTTCCTTCCTCAACCCGCATAACGTAAACGCCTCTCTCATAAGGATAGTTCAAAGCTTTTTTGATTTCTTGACTTAAATTCTCAGGAACAACACCCAAATACCCTCTCTCCACAGTCCCTGTCTCTACAAGAGATTGCAATACATCCATAGCTATATCTATGGGTACAGCAAAACCAATACCTATATTCCCCCCTGTCTGCGATACAATCATAGTGTTTACTCCAACAACCTTCCCTTCGGTGTTAATCAAAGGTCCACCCGAGTTTCCTTGATTTATGGCAGCATCGGTCTGAATAAAATCTGCATAAATGTTCCTGCTTAGAGATACTTCAGATCTCCCCTTTGCGGAAACAACCCCGGCGGTTACCGTACCGAAGAGACCGAATGGATTACCAATGGCTATTACCCAATCGCCAACTTTTAAGTCATCAACACTTCCGGGAGTAATATCGGGTAAGTCTCCTCCTTTTTTTATCCTGATTACAGCAACTTCCGTTTCCGGGTCCGTTCCGATTACTTCCAAATCGTTTCCGCTAAACTTTCTTTCATCGGACAAAGAAACCGTTAGTTGTTGAGCGTCCTGTACAACATGATTGTTTGTTAGTATATAATCTTTCCCTTTATATTCGACGATAAAACCCGACCCAAGCCATTTCTGTTCTTGCTCCCAATTTCTTCTTGGTACATCGCCAAAGAATCTTCTGAAAAAAGGATCATCAAAGAAGTCAGAATAAGGGGATCTGTAAACAACTGTTCTCTCACCTTCTATTGAAACTACAGCATGAGATGTTTTTTCAACTATGGGTGCAAAAGAAATCTTTCCGCCTGCAGTATATGTTTCCACTTTTTCGCTTCCCGGTTTTGCATTCAGAGAAAAACTGGCTGCCGTTATCACACCCGCAAAAAATCCCACAATAGCAACGACAGCAACAAAAGAAGCTCCATATACAATCAGTTTTTTATTCAAAAGTCCTCCTTTTCACTTACCCACCTGCATTTTATATCTTGATTCGAAGCAGTGTTTAAATAATTTTAACTTTTCTTTTCCGGTTAAGTTATTTTAACTTCTACTTCTTTAGTTTTTCCTTTTTCTGTCTTTGGTAGAGTAATCTTTAAAACACCGTTCGTGTACTTTGCATTTATTTTTGATTGATCTACCTCCATTGGCAAGCTTACCGACCTCATAAAATTTCCGTAGGAACGCTCAACCCGGAGGTAAGATTCTTCTTGCCTTTTCTTTTCTTCCTTCTTTTCTCCTTGAATAATAAGTTTATCTTTTTTTATCGAAATTTTTAAATCCTTCTTTTCCACACCAGGTATCTCCACAAATATAGTATATTTTCCCTTATCTTCTTTTATATCCAGAAGAGGGTAAACCCCTATACCTGCGCCAACTTTTGAAAAACCCGCGAAGAAATCTTTAACTATATCATCAAAATCTTCTCTCAGATCAAAAATCCTCCCAACTGGATCATCCCGCGCTATATCTTTCTTAGCCATAATACAACCCCGTTTTTAAGATTTTTTACACGATTATCAGTAAATATTATATATATAATTTTTAATTTGTCAACCCCATTTTTATAAAGAATGCCCTCAGAGGGGAGAGGGCATTCTTTAATAAGGAGGTTGTTATGTTCTTCATAAATAAAGACGAAAAAAAATCCGAAAGGTTCCGTTATATTTTGGAAAAATCTTCGGAATTTCTCGTTTTTCATAGACTTCTTCTAAAGCATATATTCCAGTCTTTTCGGGAAATTAAACATTAAAAATTAAAAAGCAAAATGACATATTAAAATGCAAAAAGTTTTTAATTTTTTAGCTTTATATACTTTTTTTGTTTATTTTTGAATTTTTATTTATAATTTTGCATTTTGATGTTTGCTTTTTACATTCTCGTTTAACGGACTTGCTTCCCTTGATTACACTATTGCGAAAAATCCGACATCTGTTAATATTAACCAAACTTATGTGGTACTTGATAGATACAGGTTTTAAAGATCCTTATTTCAATATGGCATACGACGAATCTTTAATGGGTTGTGTAGACGACAAAAACACAGTTTTTTTAAGATTTTTTAACTTTTCGCCGGCTTCTATTTCTTTGGGGTATCACCAAGAAGCAGGTGATTGGCTCAAAGAATTAGAAAACAGAGGTTTTAAGTGGGTCAGACGCAGGACAGGAGGAAGAGCGGTTATTCACTCATCCGATTGCACTTATTCTATGATTTTTCACCGAGGCAATCCGATTATCGGAGGGAATGTAATTGAGTCTTACGGAAAAATCTCATTTGCTTTCAAAAAAGCTTTTGAACTCCTGGGTATCGAAACTACAATCAAAAGAGGAGGTTATTCGAGTAAAAAACAAAGAAATCCAAACATGTGTTTTTCTTCAATCTCGCTCGCCGATTTGTGCTGGGGAAGAAAAAAAGTCATAGGAAGTGCACAATATAGAGATAAAGATATAGTTCTTCAACAAGGGACAATCATGCTGAAAACGCCCGAGGGCTTTTCCATAGATTCAGGCATGGCTACAGTTAAGATGGCTACAGGTAAAGAAATCGAATTAAAAGAGCTAAAAAGTCTTATAATTCAATCTTTCGAAAGCACTTTCAATATTTCTTTTGAAAACTTCAACAAAAACCCTTTAAAGCCAAAATCCCTGCTGAAATATTCGTCTGCCGAGTGGAATTTTAAAGCAACGTTTTAATGGTCACTCAGAATATTGCAAACTTGCAAAGCTAAGATATTCCTTAATGGGCTTGACAAACCACTAAAGATAACTTATAATTACGTTAAGATCAAATAAGAGAGGTGCTTATGTTCAGGAAGAGTTCGATACTATCTATGGATATAGGTAGCCATTCGGTTAA
>CAYRCN010000116.1:0-5760 GCA_964422805.1 uncultured bacterium
CAGCCATGTTCGAGGCAATATCTTTAACCCTGGCAACTTTTTCTTCCTCACATATTTCGCATATAGCTTCGAGATAATCTTCCCTGCTTTTCGTTAATTCCATTTTTAGCCTCCAATGTTAGATTACTCTAACAATATAAGACATATATATCTTTTGTCAAGAGACTATTTTAATCCGGTAGGCGGATTGCGGAAAGCCGGTAGCGAGGTTGGGTTTTTTAAGGTTTGACTATTTAGAAAAAAGGATTATATTAAATAAGATTAAGCGGGGATTATAAATTTGGATTTTTTTTGGAACCATAAAGCAAAGGTAGGGGTCGTATAAAATAAAAGGAGGTTTTTTGAACAGAAAAATATTGTTTTTTGTCTTTACTCTTTTTTTTCTAATGGGATGCGGTCAAGAAAAGGGCAAGCTTAGGATCTGGTTAATAGATGCCCCTCCACCGCAAGGAGTTGAGCACATATATTTAACAGTGGTTGGGGTTGGGGTCAGAGATTCGGAAGGGGAAGCCGTAACTCTTCAACTCGATCCATATAGAGTCGACATTGTAGGTCTTATCGGAGGATTTGCGGCACCGCTTACTTATAACTTTAGTACTGGCAGCTATTTTGTTGATGTGGAGCCCGGGGATTATACCAGTGTATTATTATTGTTGGCCGAGATAAATTCCTTGGTGATGGAAGGTGATAGTATGGCAGATTCGCTGTTGATTCCCGAAGGTGTGCCAATAGAATATGAGCTTGAGGAAGACTTCACTGTATTATCCGGGGAGTACGTAACAATTGTCGTTGATTTTGATGCTTCAAAATCAATAAATTGGGGTTCGGAACCTTATGAGCTTATTCCTTCGTTTAGAATATTCCAAAGTTCGACTGCAGGATTTGTAAGGGGAACAGTAAAAGCAATAGAGGACACCTCGGAAGTGGCTGTAAAATTTGCAACCTTGCATGCTGTCGGTCTAACTGATAGTATGACGACATTATCAGATACTGCGGGAAAATACTCGTTATTCATTCCGGAGGGTACTTACGATGTGAGCGTTTCAGCAGAGGGTTATACAGTGTTTGATACTCTATACGAAGGGGTTGTAGTAAACAGAGATTCTGTTTTAGATAATTATAACTTTACCCTTGAATAACAAAATAGAATAAAATATTGATTTAAGTACACATATTTAGGTACCGGGGCGGGCACACTTTTTTTAAGTGAACAAGGAGGTATATCACATTTGTGTAGTGATATATTTGCCGACACCCCGGCGTGATTTAATTTATATAAAAAATCTTAAAAAGCGCAAGGGGTATTTTTGAAAAAACCTGAAAAAAGAACCATGAGAAAGACAAAACACACACAGAAGGACTATTTTTGACTCAGGACTCGCAACATGGGACTCTATTAACTAATCCGAAGGAACAACAAATAACTTATTTCCCTCGTCTATCACCCGGAGCTTTCCGTCGTTTCGTTTTGCTCTTTCGAGAATCCATTCATCGGGCTTTGCAACCGATATGAATCCTCCGGGTTCGATTTTTTCTGCCGGGAGCTCAGAATACAAATAAAGTTTAATCTTCTGCTGCAGCATTAACTTCAGAACCCTATCGGTTTTCCAGAGATATAATTCAAAATTTTTATCAATCCAATTAGTAGCCTCGGCAAGAGGTTTTTCCCGTAACCTGACAAGATTATCCCAAAACAGGGCTTTCGATTTTTCGCTTGTTGCAAGGCCTTTTACTTCCTCACTCTGTCCGGGGCTTCCCGTACACGGTGCTAAAATCAGAGCTTCTCCGCCTTCTTTAATTGCGTATTTAAGTGCCATATCAAAGCAATTCTGAACACCGTATATGGCATTACAGGCAGGAGGTCCTCCGGGTGAGATAACCACATATTTGGTACGGGGTAAATTAAAAGATGCCAAGTTATCTACTGTTTCTGTCATCTGAAGGGAAACCTTATCCGGGTTTCCGGCAGCTATCCACTCGATTGTCGATTTTGTAGAAAACATATCTAAAAGGAACACAGGAACATTTTCTTCTGTTAACTTACCGTCCCGCAAGATAAATCGCTCGGATAATTTTCTGACATCCCGGTTATCCTGAGCGAAAGGATTCTCTTTTCTCGACTCATCCTTATGGTAGATAATCCGTCCTGCAGCGCTCAAATCGTGTTTCAGTGCATGTTTATGGGTTGAAGCTATGGTTCTTCGGGAGCAAAGACCGGGACAAACCTGCTTATCCACAACGCTGTAGCCGTTCATATAGTGATATTTTGATTCATGTCCGTAAATCCGCACCGTCGTTTTCATCCATTCCTTTGAAACTTCTGCGTTCGTGCCCAGGGGCGTTTTACCCAGATTAAAATAATTCTCACTGTCGCATTCATTTATGATAACTTTAACTTCATAGCCAAGGTCTTTTGATATTTTTTTTATTTTGGCAATGAGATTTACGCAGTAAACTTTTGGGGCATGAGTACCATTGGCAATAAAAATATCCAGGCTTTTTGGATTTCCTTTGAATATTTCGTTTATCATCACAAAGACGATTAACTCCTGAAGTCCGGACCGGAATTCGTCACTTATCACCAATCCTACTTTCTTGTCAGTAACAATTTCCTCGATTCCCGGAGAATCGACAGGGTTTTTAATAGCATGAAGCATCTTTTCTTTCATTTCTGCTTCAGTCATTTTATTGGTAGATTTCTTAGGGACAACCAAATCTCCCGCAAGAAAATTTTCCGGTACAGAAATACTTATTTTTTCATTTCCGTAGGTTAGTTTTAATTCTTTTTCCATAATATCTGTTTAACAATACTAAACTTTTGAAATACCTTTGTCAAGTTGTTTTATCTTGGGAAATTCTTTGAATTTCAGTTAAATGGTTAAATAGAGAAATAGTAAAATAGTATCCCATTTCCCAATTTACCTATTTTTCAATTTTTCCCAATAGGGTTATCCGTTTTTATAGTAACTGACTAACAGACAAAAAAGTTAAAATTCTTTGTGTCTTCGTGTGCTTTGTGTGAAGATATTTTTTTAAATGGTTTTATCCATTTTGACAAGAACAGTATTTTCTTTTTTCATTTCCTTAAACGGAATAAAATTTCCTTTAATTTCTTTTCCATTAAGAGTTATTTTCTTTACTCCTCTTTGGACACCGGAGTCATTCTTAACGGTTATATTAAGTTTTTTTCCTCTGAAATTTCTGCTTACTTTAAATTCTTTCCAATTGGAAGGAATACAAGGATCGATTCGCAGTCCTTCGTAATCCGTCTGTATGCCGAAGATGTACTGCATCGCAGTATAATAAGCCCACGTAGCCGAACCGCTTAACCAGGGCAGGCGCGATGCTCCATACCTTGGGCTGTATTTACTATGCGTATATTGACAATAAACGTACGGTTCGATCTGACGTACTTCGGCTTTTGTATTAAAGGCGGCTGGCATAAAAGCGCGCAGATATTTATAAGCCTGATTTCCGTTACCGAGAATTGTTTCGGCAGCCACAGCCCACCCCTGAGTATGACAAAAGATGGAAGCATTTTCTTTCATTCCTTTATTAAAAAGAGATGCTTTTACAACTCTATGATCCGTTTTTTCGTAAGGCGGACTAACGACCATAATTCCATAATCGGTTGCCAGCTTCTCTCTTACTGCTTTCATTGCTTTTTTGCTCTGTTCTTTACTTGCGTGACCGCTCAAAACAGACCAGGATTGCGGGTTGAGCCAGAGAGACCCTTCGTCGTTTTCTTTTGAGCCGAATTTCATCCCGTCATACCTGTAAGCCCTTATAAACCAATCTCCATCCCACGTATGCTCCTCAATACTTTCGTCGAGAGTTTCAAGATGAGGCTGTGCCCATTCTACCTCTTCGGACTTTCCAAGCATAGTGCAAATATCAATATACGTTTTTAACGCATAACGAAGCTGAAATGCGACAAACACAGTTTCTCCTTCGTGCCCGAGTTCAAGACAGTCATTCCAATCCGCATACAAACCGCAGGGAAGCCCGTGTTCGCCCCTATGGTCCAAACTGAACTGAATAGCCTGTCTCATATGGCCGAGTACTGTATCCTCGCCCCAATCTGCGTAAGGAAGTATTTTGTCGTAAAATGATATATCTCCAGTTTCTTTCACGTATGCGGGTATAGTATTGAATAACCACATACAATCATCCGAGCGGTAATCATGCTCATCGGGAGGTTCTTCTTCTCCCGGATGGTGTGCCCAGGGTCTAACGACAGGCATTGCTCCGCCGGTGGAAACCTGTCCCGTTATCATAAGTCCCAATCGCTTGCCTGCTTCGCCGGGAATTAAATGCAAGACGCCTAAAATATCCTGGACTGTATCTCTATACCCTAAGCCATCGCGTTCGCCGCTATAAACCAGGCTGGCAGCTCGTGACCACGTATACGTAATAAGACAATTAAAAGGATTCCACATATTCATCATGCTATTGAATTCTGCGTCGGGTGTTTCGACTGTCATCCCTTCCAGGCGACTATGCCAGTATTTTTTGACCTTATTGAATTCATTATGGACCTTTTTGATATCTTCGAACTCCTGAATGGCTTTTCTGCCTTCCACGGCGGCCTTTCCGACTCCCATAATAACAGCAAATTCTTTTTCCTGTCCCGGTTCCAAATCGACATCGAGCTGCAACGTACCGCAACCATTATCTCCTTTAGCAAGAGAATTTTTACATTCGCCCTTTTCAACTACCAGTGGATTGTGATAGGAGCGGTAAGGGCCGAGAAAAATGTCACGGTCTGTATCGTATCCCGTAACTTCTGCACCGGCAATACCAAGAAATGTATGCCGGTTACCGTCGTGATTTTCGAAATCACTGTTTGTATCGTCCGGGAGTAATACGTTTATTCCGTGATCGATTATATTATCCACAACATCCATACCGAGAATTGAAAGGGTGTATTGAAGATTGATGAAGTCCTGCCACATAAACCAGTTATTGGCATATTCTACAAAAGTGAATAATCTGAGATTTCTCTTTTTGGCGTCTTCACTTGTTACTTTGAAAAGCCAGCACTCAAAATATCGGTCTAAAGGAACAAAATAGGTGGTCTGGGTTTTTATTTTAGAATATTCTGAAGATATGGTAGTATAAGCAGTCCCGTGCCGGCATTCCGATTTATATTTGTCAAGTGGTTTACCCACAGGTTGCCATGAGGCAGACCAGAAATCTTTACTTTCCTTATCATGAATGTATATATAACGCCCCGGTTGATCCATAGGAATGGAATTAAAGCGTAAACGCATAAATCGCCCCTGAGCCGATGACTTTAAAAAGCTATAACCTCCGGCATTATTCGTAATAATCGCTCCATATTCAGTTGAACCAAGGTAATTACTCCATGACTTAGGCGTGTCCGGTCTCTCTATAACATATTCTTTGTTTTTATCATCAAAATATCCGAATTGCATTTATTTTTCCTCTCTACATAGGTTTGTTGGGATGTGCTTTGATATAATCGATTAATTCATCCACCTGGGTAAAAGCAAGTGAACAAGTAGTGTCGGCTGAGCCGTAGAAAATGGCTATTCTTCCTTTTTTTGCGCAGTGAAGCGTGGCGCAGGGGAATGTGACATTGTCAACGAATCCGGTTCTTTCATAAGGCGCTTCCGGCGTCAATATATAATTTTCGCAGTCAGCAATTACTCTGGACGGATCATCTATATCCAGTAATGCCGCACCCATACTGTATATAAAACCGCTGCAGGATTGGCAAACACCGTGATATATCAT
>CAYRCN010000117.1:0-5757 GCA_964422805.1 uncultured bacterium
AGTATTCTTTCTCTAACGAATTCTTCTATAAAGAAGCGCTCAGGTCGGTCAGATAGGAAATCTTCAGGATATAACGGTTCTCCTTCAGGTAAATAATCCAGTAGAGAAGGTATTATTTTATCTACGTTATCACCTCTTAAGGCGGATATAGTAAACACCTGATCAAAAGATTTTAAATCTATATTTTCTATTATTTTACCTAGATCTTTTTCGGGAATTAAATCTATCTTATTTATAATCATGAAAGTCGGTTTTTTAGGTTTGGAAGGAAAGCCGTCTATATTTGAGGTTTCTCGATGATCGACCATCAATATAATGACGTCAGAATCATTTATAGATGTTTTTATCTGCTGTTGCATTGCATTTTCCATCTCATTGCCCGGTTTGAATTGACCTGGAGTATCTATAAAAATGATTTGGTTGTTTTCTTCTGTCCATATACCTAAAATTCTGTTTCTTGTTGTTTGAGGTTTTGGTGTAATGATAGAAATATTACTACCTATAAGGCGGTTTAATAAAGTTGACTTGCCTACATTTGGTTTTCCGATTATTGAAACATATCCTGCTTTCATATAAGCAAATATATCCCTATCACTTATAAAGTCAAGGGAAAGCGGATATCGGTCTAATTAGGATTTGAATCTCACCCCAACCCCAAAAGAATATTGAACCACAAAGTGCACAAAGATCACAAAGCCCCCCCACACAATCCCTTTTAATTGTGTTATTAAAGACCTCACCCTCCACTTCCCAAAAGAATATTGAACCACAAAGCCCACAGAGAGCACAAAGATTTTAAATTTATTTTTTTAATTGAACCTTTGAGACCTTGAACCCTCGAACCCTAAACCCTAATTAACCCCAAAGAACACAAAGTTTTTTCCTGAAACCTAAGACCTAAGACCGAAGACCTGATTCTGTTATTTTGCCTTTATAACTGTTATATTCCTCGATGTCCAGGCTACAATTTCTCTTCCTCTGGATAAAATTGCAAAGACTTTTACATTTCTTTGATCTATTCCTTCAGGAAGTTTATTCGCCTGGAATTCTCTATTTAAGATGATTCTGCCCGCATCAGGAGGAATAATTTTCCATGTCACGATGTAATTATCTGGTTCCTTGTGTAATGTCAAAGGTGTTCTGAAGCCTTCGATCACTTGTTGTGCAGGGAATGCAAAATCAATAAATCCAGGTACCTGTGATTGCGCATCAAGCGAAGCAGTATCTGCTGTCATGTACCTGTCCGCACCAATAATTACAAATGCTCTCGCCGGTTTAATATTTATAGCTGCTCTTGGTTCAGCCATTACAACTCCTGCGCCGAGTCTTTTGGGAACAAAAACGCCGTTATTGTTAATAGAGCCAAGATCCTCGGGAATTACTCTCCATTGTAAGTCTATTTTCTGTGCGCCTATGATACTAAATCGAAATTCCTTGTCGATATCATCGGGTGTAAATTGTTTGAAAGGTGGTATAATTTCTAAAGGTTTTATTACCTCGGAAGTTATATATACGTTTGCGGAAACAACTCCTTTACCAAATCTTTGCGGTAGGATAGCAATTACTCTGCCTTTCATTGGAATTTCTCCTGCAATAAAAGTACCGTCTGTTCTGATTTGTCCGCAGCGCTCAGGTATTACCTTCCAGCTTACGGGAATATTTACATTACCGAAACCTTCTGCGTATACTTTAAAATGTGCTCTTTCTCCGGTTTTAATGGTTATAGATTCTGGAATGATACGTAAACCCACTTCCCCGCTTACTACCGCAATAGCGCGTCCTTGATTTCCGTTCTTCTCGGCAATAATAACTGCCTTTCCCGGAGTCTTGGCTTTGAAGACACCGTTTGAGTTTATCTCTCCTATGTTTTCACCCTCGACTCTCCAGGTAACTCTTTCGTTGCCTTTTGTCTCGAACTGTACTGTTTCTCCTACTTTAATTCTCTTGAACCGCGGAGTAATTTGAATATCGCTAACTTTCCCGCTTACTCTAACAAATGCCGTTTTTATTTCTCCGTTTGTAAGCAAAGCGATAACTCTGCCCCTACCGCTGTTTTCAGCCGTAAAAATACCGTTTCTGATATTTCCAATACCTGCAGGTATACACTTCCATTCTTTAACTGTTCCTCCGTCGATTTTAAATTTGATTTGCTCTCCTTTTTTAAGAATCGCAATAGGTGGAACTATTTTTGCGCTTTCCCTGCTGCTTATCTTGATATAAGCAAAACCGGTTAGATGTTTACCATTTTTTGTGCTTATACATCTAAGAACACCCTTACCCTCTTTGTTTGCTATGAAAAAGTTTTCCTGGACTCGTCCAAGAGAACCAGGTAAAACACTAAATGACAAATCCCTTTCGAGTATTTTGCCCTCTTTATCTAATACCCTTACGGTAAAGGGGATTTTTTCTCCTACTTTACCCTCAATGGGATTTGGCGATATATGCAGTTCTAAGGATAATAATAAAAAGACTAACATCATCCCTCCTTATAAAAAGTGATACTTTTTTCTTCTTTTGTTGAGAGAGAAAGGTAATGCAATCCCTCTTCTAAGGGAGGTATGGAATCACTTCCTATAAATATAACATTTGAGTCCTTTTCTCTTGTATAGTTGACTATTTTCTCTCCGTCAAGGGTGATTTCAATTTTCTCTTCAGGATTTTCTAATATGAGAACAATTTCGAAATCTTTTCCTACAACCGATCCCTCTTCAGGAAATACAAAACGTGTTTCTTTGAAATTCTCTTCGGAGATGACCATAAATGCTGGAATACCTCCGGGAATAGCAGGAGGGATTTCTCCTATTTCTATACCTGTCTCGGGTTCAAAAGTCAGACTTTCCCCGGAGCGGTCACTTTTAATTGCGGCGGATGGTAAAGTTTTGGGCGCTTTAGAAAGCATCGGTATTTTCTCATAGGCTTCTTCGGATGCAGTAAACTCTCGTATATCTTCCGATGAAGTGATATCGCTGGATTTTTCTGATACGGCAAAGTCTTTCTTCTTTTCCGGTGAAGAGATTTTTTGGGCATCAGGCTCTTTCGAGATGGATCTCATAGTAAGTTTCTTTTCTTCTTCCTTTTCGACTTTCTTCTTGTCCGAAGAAATATCCGTACTCTCTAAAATTTCTACTTCGTCAAAAGCTTCTTTTTTTTGTATTTCTTCGGACCCTTTTGTTGTAAATATCTGTTTGCTATCTTCTATGTTTAACAAAACTGTAGAAATAACTATTAAAACAGCCGCAGCACTTACTGCCAGATATTTCCATCTGATTTTGTATGACCTTATAAGAGAAGGAACCTCTTTTTGAGTGGTGCTTTTTAATATATTGTCGATTACATAATCCGGACATTGGATTTCTTCCTTTGTTGAGCGCAGTTTCTGTAAAAGTTTTTCTTTAGCTTTTAGTTTTTCTTCGCACATTTTGCAGGATTTTAGATGATTTTCCAAATCCAGGCGTTCTTTATTGCTAAGGGCATTGTCCACGTAGCCCTGAATTAATTTTTCAAATCTTTTATGATTTTTCATATTTTTTCCTTTACCAGTTTTCCAAGTTCATTGAGAGTTCTATGTAGGCGTGAACGTACGGTACCAATAGGTATTCCCAATATTTGAGATATAGTCGAATAGTTGCAATCCTCGTAGTACCTGAGCACTAAAACTTCCTGGTATTTTCTGGGTAGTAAATAGAGCATTCTTTTGATGAGTTGCCGGTCGGATTTCTTGATTAAGACTTTCTCAGGATTGCCTTCTGTTGCAAGATGTGTAATACCATCTATCGAGATTATCTTTCCTTCACGGGCTTGTTCTCTTCTGTATTTAAAAACAGTATTAAGAGCGATCCTGTAAAGCCATGTGTAAACGGCTGAATCTCCCCTGAAGGACTTAAATCCCCTCCAGGCATTTATAAAAACTTCCTGGGTTAACTCCCTTGTAATTTCAGTATTATTTGTCATATTGTAAATCATTTTATAGATCCTCGGAGTGTTAGTTTTAACAACTTTCTCAAATATTTCTTTCCTCTGTTCATCATTTTTACTCCTCCGTTTCTTCATTTGTCTATTTAGATACCAAATCTAAGAGTTAGTTCCCTAAAAATCATATTCATATATAATTCTAAGCAGGTGTTGATCATATCCGTTTTCTAAGTATGGGTAGTAGTTTATGTTTATATTACCAAAGCTTCCCAAACTTAAGGTTCCGTCTACATTGAAATCGAAGCTTGTGTTAGTACCATTTATGTAAGCATAGATGCCAACAGATAAAATATGCTTTTCGTGATACCATGAAACATTAGATAAAATTCTAAAAGAACGTGTTTGCTCTATATAAGTCGTTTTTTCTATTCCTATAGTGTTTTCCGTTTGCAGAGAACCTGAGATAGCTTCAAAGCCCAGACCAATATAACTGTATTTCTCCTCATAATATTCGGGGTATTTAGCCCACTGATATTCCAGAATGGGCGAGAAGTTATCTGATATTTTTAATTTAAACGATTGGTTAAGGGATAAACCTACCATTTCGTATTCCTGGTAGGCGAGGTAATCGACATAGGTAAAAAAACAGCCTTTTTCATATACTCCGTTTACAAAACCGGAGGTCCTTCCCTGGTAAAGATAAACATTGCCCAGTGTCAAATACCCGTCACTCACCGTTCTTATACCGGCTTCAATGTTATTCAGATCCGATTCAAATATTAGTTTACCTTCAAAAGCTGCTCCTTTTATAGTTGAATCCGCGTATAGATTGTCGTTACCTATCGAGAAAGCCCCTTTAATTTTTAAGCATATTAGCTTATTTAGACCCAATTCTGTTTCTCCTGATAAGACAGCAGATTTCGCCGGATCGTCGAAAGTGAAACCTACTATATTTGAAGTATCATCTTCTCCGTAAAAAGCCGTGACACCCATATAGAACCGATTTTTTTTAAAAGCTGTTTTTCCTCCCAGTAACCATCTGGGGTACTCAGCAAATAAGGTATCATAATTGTTTGAGTGTAAGATGACGGGATTTATAAAAAAGTTCCCGGCGCCTATTTCCCCGCTTAGCCCGAAACCTCCCGGAGAACAAATTGTCAATTCGTGCAGATATGGAGAAATATAACCGGCTTCCAGATATGATTTTCCTTTTAAATAGCTAAAATATGGGTGCCATTCTATCTGGTACTGCGGGTCATGATATAGGGAAAATCTTAAGTAATTTTCATTTTTAAAAACAGAGAAATCTAATCCCAAAAGAGCTTCGTTCTCTCCTGTATAAGAGATATCCGCGAAGTAAGAGTTTTGATTTCCTATTGAAAGATTTCCCGTAAAAGTATAAGGGGTCTCTTCTTTCTTTTCTGTTACTATAAATGACCATTCTTCGGTTTCGTTTTCGGTTTCTACTTTTATTTTGTGTTTGCCTCCGGAAAGACTGCTTGTTTCCGAAAAAAAATAACCTGATTTTATTTCCCCGGGTAGATTAGTCCCGTCCAAGTAAACATTTATTGATTTTTCTGCTACCGGCGGGTCGAACAGGATAGTTATATCGAAAGGGGTAGAAATTGAATCCCCGGGAGAAATAAGAAATATGGTCGAAATAATTATTTCTAACATAATTTAGGTTTATTTTATTATTTTCTGCACGGTTGGTCAAGGGTTTTTTGTTTTTCAATGCTCACTGCTCTCCACTCATCATTTCTCACCATCCAACTTATATTCGAAGAATATATTAAATTTAGTTCTTGACACGACATTTTAATTGAATAAATTGAAAAGTAAAAG
>CAYRCN010000118.1:0-5755 GCA_964422805.1 uncultured bacterium
CAATTTCTTTAACTTGCTTTGAATGCCCTTCCTGGTAAGGGTCTTTTGCTTCAAGGGCGTTAACCAGAGATGTAATTGTATCTAACATTTTCTTCTCTATTTTTTCTCTTTGTTCTTTGACTTTAGATTCTAATTCTATTTGATAACCTCTTTTTATTCGCAGGAGGAAGTTTCTTTCTTTTACTTTTTCGAGAACCCTTCCAATTTCTTCGGGAAGAACAGGTTTTACAAGATAATCATATGCGCCTACGCGCATTGTGCTTCTTATTATATCAATATCTCTGAAAGCAGTTACCATTATTATAGAAACATCTGGATTAATACTTAAAAGTGCTTTTGCTGCTTCTATACCGTTCATTCTGGGCATTTCGATATCTAGAAGCACACAATCAAAGTTGTCTTTCTTGTATTCGTTAACTGCCTCGAAGCCATCTGAGCTTGTCTTGCAATTATGTCCTTGTAAAGTAAGAATGTTGGTAAGGGACCTTAGAATTTTATTATCATCATCTGCTAATAAGATTTCCATAAAAATACAAAATTTTTTTAAGAACTTTTACAATTCGAATTCGCTACCCTCTCGGGCACCCTTAACTTTTAACCCTTTGCCAGCTAATTTATTAGCCTTTTTTATAATGCTGTCTATTTGTTTATCCTTCCTTGTTGGGTCATAATGGGTTAAGTATAGAGTTTTTATCTTTCCATCTTTTGCGAAAGCTACTGTTTGCTCCCATGAAGAATGCCCCCAACTTTTATGTTTTTTTATTTCGCGTTTTTCATATTGAGCGTCGTGAATCAGAACATCAGAATCTTTTATAAAGTTCAGGTGGTCTTCATAAGGTACAACCGCAATATCCTGATGGTCAAGTTCGTTATCACTCATAAATACGAAACTTTTTCCGTCCTCTTCAAATTTGAAAGCATGGGTTTCAAGAGGATGATTTGTTAATATTGAACTGATTTTGACTCCGTCTATTGAAATACCTGATTTTCTAATCTTTTCGAATTCTATTTTGGCAGCTATTTGCTTAAATGGCACTGGGTAGTAAAGGGATTGCATTTGTCCTTTGAATATGTTTAACAGTCTTCCATAAGTAGGTGAAGCAGCAAATATTTTTATTGAGAAAGTCGGAATATATATAGGAATAAAGAACGGAAATCCCTGAATATGATCCCAGTGGGAATGTGTAAGAAACAAATTAATATGATTTACCTTTTCTGCGAGTATTTCGTTTGAAAGCACTCGCATTCCGGAACCCGCATCAATAATGATTTTTTTACCGCTATTTAAAGTGAGATCTAAGCATGTTGTATTGCCCCCGTATTTAATCGTGTGTTTTCCGGGTGATGGTATCGAACCTCTTGTACCCAAAAGTTTAATTTTCATAAAATAATCTTAAGTAAAAACGCGGATTTGTCAAGCTCTTTATAGCGTATTATCTTATTAAACAAATTTATTATAGAAAGTTTTTATATTTTTTTTCACTTGTTTGTTCTGGGGTCTTGCCTTATATATATTATCTTTTTAATATTTGTTAAAAACAAGAAGGCTTAAAAAAACTAGAATCTATAAAGGGAGGATTATATGCGAGAATTTAAAGTTATAAAAACAATTTTGCTGCTTTTAATTGTAACTTTTTTTAAAAGCTCAGGAGGAGAAAAAATGCTCGATAAAGAAAAGAAAATAAAATTACCCGAACCGCGGTATGAAAGTACCATATCTGTTGAAGAAGCGATATTAAACCGAAGGTCAATAAGAAATTATTCTGAAGAACCTCTTAAATTAGAAGAAGTCTCTCAGCTCCTTTGGTCAGCTCAGGGCATCACGGATGAGAGAAGAAATTTAAGAGCGGCTCCTTCAGCCGGTGCCCTTTATCCTCTCGAGACGTATATTGTAGTGGGTAACGTATCTTCGTTAGAAAATGGTATCTATAGATACGCTCCCTTAAATCATGAAATTATTAAGACCAAGGAAGGGGATTTTAGAAATGACCTTTCGCTTGCTTCACTTGGTCAATCCTGCGTCAAAAATGGCGTTATTTCTATAGTTTTTGCAGCCGTTTATGATAGAATTACAGGGAAATACGGAGAGAGGGGAATAGGATATACTTACATGGAAGCCGGACATGCTGCCCAGAACGTATATTTGCAGGCTGAAGCTTTAGGACTAGGTACTGTTGTTGTAGGAGCTTTTATCGATGATAGAGTTAAGAATGTCATCGGCATGAAGGAAGAAGAAACGCCTTTATATATTTTACCTGTGGGAAAGAAATAAGGAATTTTTTATTTTAAGGAGGAATTAATGGGGGTAAAAAATAAAAAAGAGATTTCTATTTCAAGTAGTCGAAGAAATGAATTTGTGGATGTTACAGAAGAAGTAAGAGAAGCGGTTAAAGAGAGTGGGGTAAAGGAGGGTTATGTTCACCTTTATGTGCCTCATACGACTGCGGCTGTAACCATAAACGAGAATTACGATCCTTCGGTTAAGAGTGATATTTTAAATAAACTATCGGACATAATTCCTGCTGGCGCAGGATACGCTCATGCGGAAGGGAACGCAGATAGTCATATTAAAGCTTCTCTAATAGGAAGTTCGGATTTTATTCCTATTACGGACGGTGATATAAGTCTCGGTACATGGCAGGGAATCTTTTTTTGTGAATTCGACGGTCCTCGTTCAAGGAGAATGTTGATACAGGTTATTGAATAATAATAAAAATTATTCTCACACAGAGACACAGAGGACACAAAGAATTTGATGGTTAGGTCATTAGACGGTTAGGACGTTGGGCGGTTAAAAAACTCGCGCCTACTATAAAAAACTGTAACCTAGGACTATGGTTTTCTTGCTATGATTCTATTGACTGAGTGTCTGTGCGGAATATTACCTGAACTACACTCAAATATTTCTTCTGTACAGTATAGTATCTCCCAATCCCAATAATATCGCATTATTTCTCCGGATTTAAAGAAATATGTTTTCGGGTCGGCATCCGGTGCCTTTTTTATAAATGGTTTTTTTACAAAAACAGAAAAGGCGTTTAATCCACCTGTATTTGTAAATTCCTTATAATTTTGAAATTTTTTAATTCTTTGCCACGGAGGCAAATAATGTAGAACTCCTGTCGAAATAATAATATCGTGTTTTTCTTCTAATCTATAATCTATGATATTCTTTTTTAACGTTTTAATTTTTGCTCCTTCTTCTTGAGCATACTTTTTTGCTTTTTTAAGACCCTGTTCGGAAAAATCTATCGCAAGAACTTCAAAATCTTTCTTTGCAAAGAATACAGCATCTCTACCTTCTCCGCATCCCAGATCTATTAGCTTTTTACCAGTGTAATTAATTGTTGAAATTATTTCCATGAGTTTTGTAGCTGTGGAAGATGGATTCTTCCCCCAATAGTAATCTTTCCCTGAGTATTTTCTATTATATGAGTCTTCAGTTTTCATGTTTTAAGCATTATATTTACTCATAACCTCAATTAGGTTTTCGATCTTTTCGGCAGGAGTTGAATTATCGAGTTCAAGTGCAATAATAATATCGTTTCTGTTTTTTATACTGTCAAAAAAACTATCAAAATCGATATTGCCCTTACCAACGGGTAGATGTTCGTCATTTTCTCCGTTATTATCGTGAAGATGTACGTATTGCAGCTTTTTACTCATCTTTTTTACCCAATAAGATGGAGATAATTCGGAAAATACATTCATATGTCCTATATCCAGACATAGAGCAAAAAAATCACTGTTAACGGCATCGCATAATTTGATCAAGATATCAGGTGATTCTTCGACTAAGTTTTCTATTACTATTTTAATTCTTTCTGTCTCGTATTTTTTTATTTCGCTTTTCCAGAAAGTGGTCGTTTCTTCCAGCCAAAAGTTTTCTAATTTCCATCTTTTAATATCGCCGATTATTCCGCTATGAAAGACCAGAATTTCCGGTTTTAATTCTTTTGCCATTTCGAAGGTTTTTTGCATTCTTTTTTTTACAGCTTCTTTTAAGAGATAATCTCTATGGGTTTGTCTTATACCAACAAATGGCGCATGGATAGAGATTCTTCCGGAAAAGTTTTCTATTATTTTTTTATGTTGTTTTATTTTTTCTTCCCAGGATAGGGAAGAGCTGACTCCTTTTAAACCATAGCTTTGCAGCTCGATACCAACATTTAACTCTTCAAGCTTTGGCAATATTTTAAAATCATTTTCGTAACCCGATAAACATAAAAAGAAATTCATTTTGCTCCTAACGATATATTAAACAACCCTTAGCAACTGTCAAGGATGGGGTTTAAATTTAAAACAGACCGCTGACCGCCGATGGACGACCGTAAAAAATAAATTAGACGAGACTGTAATTGTTTCAACATCTTAATTGTTGACAAGCTTATTGTAATTGTTATAATTAATATATTATGAAACGATTTTTGATTTTTCTTTTAATTTTTATCGCCTCGTGCGGTAAGAATAAGAATGAAGTTTACTCGGGAATTTTTACAGAAGAAAGTTATCTTCTGAAAGCTGAAGTGGCCGGGAAAATTCTTGTATTTAATTTTGAGGAAGGTGATAAAGTGAGCAAAGGTGATACATTGGTAATTATTGATAACAAAGAAATAAAACTTGTTATAGAGTCTATAGAATATCAGGTTAAAAATTTAAAAATTCAGCTTAAAAATCTGGAAGATGACCTAAAAAAATCGGAAGAACTTTTCAAGGATTCAGCAATTTCGGAAATGGATTTTGAGAGAGTCGAGAGAAATCGAGATATGGTATATATGGAACTCAAATCAGCCGATGCTTCTCTTAAAGCGAAGAAAGAAAATCTAAAAAAATTCTATATAATCTCACCGGTAAATGGCCACATAAGCTTAAAATATTTAAGAGCCGGTGAAACAACTCTGCCCGGTTCGCCTGTTGTTGAAATTCTTGACCCTTCTTTGATATATCTCAATATATATGTTCCTGAAGACGAGTTGCCTAAAATTTCTATCGGTCAGTCTGTTAAAATTAGAATTGACGCATTTCCGGGTGAAACTTTTGAAGGTACTGTTTCCTTTATAGCCAGTAAGGCTGAATTCACGCCAAGGAATATCCAAACAAAGGAAGATAGGACTTTACTCGTTTACAGGGTAAAAATTATTGTTGACAATCCTGAAGGAAAAGTAAAGAGTGGTATATACGGAGATGCCGTCTTCTAATGATTTTATAGTTCAAACTTTTGACCTCTCAAGGCATTTCGGGAAAATTAAAGCCGTTGATAATCTCAATCTTTCAGTAAAAAAGGGTGAAATTTTCGGCTTTCTCGGACCAAATGGTGCCGGGAAGACGACAACGATTAGGATGTTGTGCGGAATATTGCAGCCAACTTCGGGTAGAGCACAAGTTTGTGGTTATGATATTATGAAAGAAGCGGAACTTTTAAAATCACACATAGGATATGTTTCGCAGAAATTCAGTCTCTATCAGGATCTTACAGTATATGAGAATCTATATTTTTACACACATATATATGATATTTCCGGAGAGAAAGCAAAAGACAGGATAAAGGAAATGATAAAGCTCGCCGGACTTACGGGGCGAGAAAATACAATATCTTATTATCTTTCCGGGGGATTAAAGCAGAGATTGGCTCTTGTTTGTGCGCTTGTTCATGAACCGGAGCTTCTTATACTCGATGAACCTACAGTTGGTGTTGACCCAATTACCCGTAAAGAGTTCTGGGACACTTTAAAAGGGCTTGCAAAAGAAGGTAAAA
>CAYRCN010000119.1:0-5688 GCA_964422805.1 uncultured bacterium
CCTTAATATAAAAAAGCTTTTAATTAATAATAAAGAAATTAATATAGTCAAGTGTAAAAGCTTTTAAGAGGTTAATATGAATGATATAAAAGTTGCAAAATCGATAAAACTAAGAAATATTTCTGAAATCGCCAAAAACTTAGGGCTAACAGAGAAAGATATAGACTCATACGGAAAGTACAAAGGTAAAATCAGAATTGATGCCATAAAAAATAAAAAGGAAAGAAATGACAGTAAATTAATCTTAGTTTCCGCAATTACTCCGACTCCTGCGGGCGAAGGAAAAACCACAATTTCGATAGGTTTATCCCTCGGCTTGAACAGGCTTGGGAAATCTTCAATCGTAACCTTAAGAGAACCCTCACTTGGACCCCTATTCGGAAGAAAAGGAGGAGCAACCGGCGGAGGTTATGCGCAGGTTCTTCCAATGGAAGAAATTAATATGCACTTTACCGGTGACATGCGCGCTGTAGAAACTGCTCATAACCTTATTGCAGCCGTTTTAGACAACCACATATATCATAGAAAAGAACCGAGACTTGATCCGAGAAGAACAAAATGGTGCAGGGTAATGGACATGAATGACCGAGCCCTGCGAGACATAATAATAGGTCTTGGAGGTAGAATTCACGGTATTCCAAGAGAATCTTTTTTCCAAATCACAGCTTCCTCAGAAATTATGGCTATTCTTTGCCTTGCCGAAAATTATCATGAACTGAAAGAAATGCTTTCAAACATTTTATTAGGTTTTACCTATGACGAAAAGCCCGTTTATTTAAAGGATCTAAAAATCGAAGGCGCAGCTACTGCTTTACTTAAAGATGCTTTAAAACCCAATCTGGTCCAAACAACAGAAGGCACACCCGCTATTGTTCATGGAGGACCTTTTGCAAACATCGCACAGGGTACCTGTTCGGTTCTTTCTATGAAACTGGCCCTTAAACTTTGTGAATATGTTGTAACCGAAGCAGGTTTTGGGTTTGATCTGGGCGCAGAAAAATTTTTCGACATCGTTGCGAGGAAATCCGGACTTAAACCTCAAGTCGTAGTGCTTGTAGCTACCACGAGAGCATTAAAAAATCATGGTGGAAAAGAACTTAAAAATATTGAAAAACCGGCCCCGAAAGCAGTCCGAAACGGTTTACCAAATCTCGAAAAGCATCTGGAAAATATTAGAAAATTCGGTGTTCCTGCCATAGTTGCCATAAATAAATTCGCTCACGATACAAAAGAAGAAATCGAAATTATAAAAGAATTTACCGACTCAAAAAATATAGAATCTTCAGTCGTAGAAGTTCATCAGAAAGGCGGAAAAGGCGGGATAGACTTAGCCGAAAAAGTAATAAAGAAAACAAATCAAAAGAAAAAATTTAAACCTCTTTATTCTGTTAAAGAATCAATAGAAAAGAAGATTAAGATTGTCTCAAGTGAAATCTACGGAGCTGCGGCAGTAGAATTTACAAAAGAAGGAAAGTCAGACCTAAAATTAATCAAAAAATTAGGCTTAGAAAAACTCCCCATTTGTATTGCAAAAACTCAAAAGTCTCTTTCCGATGATCCTAAACTTTTATGCAGACCTGAAGATTTTATAGTAACTGTAAATAGAATCGAAATTTCAAGAGGTGCCGGGTTCCTAATTCCCATAACCGGCGACATCCTTCTTATGCCCGGACTGCCAAAGGATCCCGCAGCAGAAAATATCGATATAGACGCAGAAGGAAATATAACGGGACTATTCTAACCCCCCACCCCGAAAAATTAATTGAACCACAAAATTCACAAAGAACACAAAGATTTATATTTTCATTTTTTGATTTACAAGAAGCAATTTTCAAATTTTTACTTGTCATTTTGATTTCTGATTTTTGATACTTAATTTACAAAACAAAGCCGCGGTACTTGTAAAAAAATACCGCGGTTTTCCTTTTTAAAAACTTTTTAGAGCTTACTATTCTTTGGCTGCCTCGGGAGCTTTCTCTTCGGTAGGTTCTTCAACTGCTTCTTCCGCAGGCTCTTCAGCTTCTCCGGCTTCTTCTGCTGCTGCTTTTATCTCAAAGTCAGCCTTCCCTAATAAATCTCCATCTTCCGTTACGATTTCGACACGCCCTTTACCTAAACTCATACCAATCGTTTTTGAGCTCCATGTACGCCAGGATTCTGATTTTATCGGCAGATTTACACTCGCCAACTGAGTATCGCCCATATACCATACATGATTCACGGATGTAGTATCGGTAGCTCCGGTAATTTTAGTATAACAGTATATTTTTTCTACATCATTAGAAAAAACAGTGCCCGCACCTACCGGCTCTCTGTCCTCAATAGCAGTACAAATCGCGATTTCTGCTAAACCCAATGCCGGCTCTTCCGCTACAACTTCACTCGTTTCCTCCATCGGTTCTTCCATCGGTTCCTCGGCTGCTTCTTCCTGGGCAAAACAAACACCTGCAACAATCAAGACACTCAACAATAATAATAAGGATTTCTTAAGCATATTTCCCTCCTGTTTCCTTATGTTTGACATAATTTTAATTATAACAGAAAATTTATGGCTGTCAACCCAGAATTTCCTAACCACGAAATGCTAAAAAACATCAAGCTCGAAACTTCTTTCGTCGCTTAATTATGGTTTCATCGTGTCGATTGAATATCCGTTAACAGGTTCCCTTTGTTTTCCAATCTCTGTCAATATCTCAAGGGCTATTTCGTTCTCAGAATCCACCTTCAACACATAATTTACATGTTTGAAAGCCTCCGGTATCTGATCCGTACTCAATAGAGCAACAGCCAAATAAATTCTGCTTTGTATAGACATGGGATTAATTTCAATAGCACGGCGGAACCAGGGAATAGCTTCTCTAAAACGTTTCTTCTTCGCAAAATATAACCCTAACTTTACGGGTGGATACTCTACGTCGGAATTAAGAGCCGCTTTCTGCAAATGTTGAAAGGCTTCACCCTCCCGCCCTGTTATTTCTAACAAAAGACTAAGATTGTATTGCGCTTCAGCACAAGCCGGTCCAAGATTTATCGCCTTTCGCAAGTATTTCTCAGCTGCTTGCAGATTTTTCTCATTCATCATCTCTATTCCAAGCATATTGAGAGCCTCTACGTTATCAGGATCGAGTTCCAGTACCCGTTTATAAATATTCACCGCAGATTTAATAGAACCAGGGGGACTCCCGGCAATCATCATCAAAGCTATCGGATCTTCCCAGTATATATTAACAAGTTTCTGTATATAATCAGGCCATTCTTCGTAAATACTACGCATCTTCCTGCAGCGTATATCGTCTGGAAATAAGGCATAAGCCTCGCTAAGCCGGCCCAACAAAGCCAGGCGATTAACCTCGGCATAAAGATTTAACCCTTCCCTCAATTGTTTAGTCTTGCTTTCGGAATCTGTGTTATTAAGGTATGGCCAAATATCTTCCATTAATTCTATAAGTTCGGCATCGATAAGCATTGGACCTCTTGAATAATACGTTTCATAGTGGGTATAAGGAAGATTATCCGTATTTACAGGTCCCCTGCCGACCCAACGCTGCAGTCTATCCCCGGCGCATAAGAACGTACTTAAAAATCCGGAAAGGTTGTGCAAACCGTACGGTCTTAGATCTTCACGAACCCTTTCTACGTTAAGCCTCTCTCTCAGATCATCCGAATTTATCTCAAGCGGCGAAGGCGTGGCAACGAGAAGAGCATACGAACTAAAAGTTGCCCTTTCCTCTACTCCATGAACAATCCACAGGCTAACAT
Source organism: uncultured bacterium (assembly GCA_964422805.1). Taxonomy (GTDB): domain Bacteria; phylum Hydrothermota; class UBA3072; order UBA3072; family UBA3072; genus JAFGHJ01. The sequence goes on from CAYRCN010000119.1 coordinate 3,760, forward strand.
TAGGAAATACCGATTGGAAGGTCCGTACTATTATCTTAAACTCAGCCGTACTCAAATTGTGCATTGGTACCCATTGGACGAAAATCCCTTTATCCGTCAAGCGTTCGCGTACAATATGATAAAATTCCTCCGTATAAAGCACCCAGCTGTCGCTTGATTTAGGATGGGTCGCGTCTGATACAATCACCTGCCACTTAAGGCGAGACATAAGTAAATAATTTCTACCATCATCAATTACCACTCTGGCGATAGGATTTTCTAACAAATTATTGTTTTCCTCATTAAATAGTTTTGCAGCTTCTACTACGCTTTTTTCCATATCTACTACGGTTAGCGATTTAACCTCGGGTAAACAGGTTGTAGCTCCCGCGGCTATACCACCGCCAAAGCATATCATTAATACTTCATCCGGATGAGGATGAAGCATAGGACCAAGATCACCTATCATCTTAAAGCAAAGCTGAGTGGTATACAGGAGAGGAACTTCGCTCACTCCGTTTATATAAACCGTTTTACAATCGTTTATTTTGTCGCGCGTTACGATTGCAGTACCAGTTCTGCCTTCCTTATAAAAAAGAATATCCGTGTGCTTGGATAAATAAAAACTTGTTGACATAAATACCCTCTGACAAAGGTTTGAGGGCACTATAAAAAATACCACCAAAGATAAAGTATATATAGCTGCCAATCCTAACTTATGCCATTGTTTTTTCAGCCTGCCATAGGTCAGTAAAAAAATACCAATTGCGCCGCAGATTAAGGACACAAACAAAAAACTTCTCTGAATACCCAGTATTGGTATAAGTACAAATACCGGCAAAAGCGAACCCGCTACAGTACCGGCTGTGTTTATCGCGTAGAGTTTACCAATATTTCGTCCAAGAGTCCGTAGACTACGTCCGTAGAGAGAACACAAAAGCGGAAACGCTATTCCCATCAAAACTGTCGGTACAAACATAACAACAAAAGCCATAATCCTGAAGTCTACCGGAGAAGGAGATCCTGTGGTATACATATAAGCACTAATAACGAATGTTGCCGGAATCGATAAAGCCAACGACATTTCAAGTAAACCAAGTACCTTTATTGGATGTTTGATTTTAACAGCAAGCAGTCTATATATCAAACTACCCAACCCTATACCCAATAAATAAATAGACAATAAAACAGGAAATACATAAGTGACACTCGCAAGAAACGAGAGATAACGCATCCACAGAATTTCAGTTACCAGACCTATCAAACCGTTAAAGAAAGCCACAACAAGGAAAAACCAACCGGGCACTTCACGCTCCGGATGCAAAACTTTTCTTTCTTCCGGCAACGACTTAGTTTTATCTGTACCGGTTAAAGCCAGACTCGACAAAATATTTATAGGCTTCCAAAAAACCAAGACCACAATAGCTAAAACAATATTAATGCCGACAGCTAAAAGGTTCATATTGCCCAGACCGAGTGTATCCATCATCCAAATTCCAGCTACAAAACAACCCGACGCCGCTCCGAGAGTATTGAGAGCGTATAGAATACTAACACGCAGACCAATATACTCGCCGGATTCGGTTACCATCCTAACCAATAATGGCAGAGTCATTCCCATTAAAAAACATGGTATTCCAAGAATAGCAAAAGACAGGATAAACCGCGTTATCATGCTTAAAAGTAAATAATCGGTCGTCAAAAGAGCCAATCTTGGAACCACCGCTCTCAACAAATCAAGCATCAAGGGAATAAAAAACGCCCATATCGCAATTAACATGAGAATTATAGCGTAAATTCCAGCCCTGTTTTTAGCACGATCCGCCAGTCGCCCGCCAAATATCCCTCCCAGACCAAGTCCAGCCATGTATGCGCAGAGTACCACGCTAATCGCATAAGAACTATTACCGAAAACCGTCACGAATTGCCGGCTCCAAAGTATTTCAAAAA
>CAYRCN010000120.1:0-5686 GCA_964422805.1 uncultured bacterium
CTACAGCCTATATAATTTTGGATATGATGCAGAGTGTTTTTGAACCCGGAGGAACTGCTTCATATGCAAGAAGTAGTGGTTTTAAAAAGCCTGCAGCCGGGAAGACCGGGACCACAGATGACTTCAGCAATGCTTGGTTTGTGGGCTTTGTTAAGGGATTGAATGTAGGCGTCTGGGTTGGGTATGATTATCCGAAAAGTATTGGGAAAAGCGCAAGTGGCGGGGCACTGGCTCTTCCTATATGGACTGAATTTATGAAAGCAGTTTGCGATTCTACTATGGATGAAGGTTTTACTGCACCTGAAAGTGTAGAGTTCAGGTATATTTGTCCCGAAAGCGGAGAGCTGGCAACTTCAAGGTGCCCGAATGTTGTTAAAGAAATATTCAGGAAGGGAAATATACCCAAGACCCAATGTCAACTCCATGGAGAAAGCAGAAAAGAAGTGAAAAAACCAATTGAAATGCTCGATGATTTTGATTTTTAGGAGGATTTTATGAAAAGAGATATCTTTTACTTTTCTTTTATTTTATTTTTATTGTTGTTGTTTGGCTTCTTTTATGTGAGGAAATACTCTCCACTTAATGATGCGCTTCTTGAATATAAGGAAGAAAATAAGACTCTTGTTTCTATAGTTAATGATTTAAAGAGCAACATGGAAAACATCGATACGCTCGGTGAGGAAGAAAAAACAAGTTACTTGATCCAGGATATTAAAGATATGGTAGATGGTATTGAAGTGGAACTTGAAAGAGAAGAAATCTCAATTACTCTTCCCTGCAAAAAAATGTTTCCACCTGGTTCGGTTGAGTTGAGCGGTGAAGGTCAGGAGACTTTACTCAGGATTGCTAATATATTGAAGGAGATGCCTGAAAGGGATATTCAAATTGAAGGACATACCGATAATATGGCAATATCCGGGAGTTTAAAGGATGAGTATCCGACTAATTGGGATTTGTCTGCGAAAAGAGCTGTTAATGTTGTTAAGTTTTTAATCTCTAAGGTGGACATAGAACCTTCCCGGCTGGCTGCCGTGGCATTTGGCGAATATCGACCTATTGCTGATAATGATACAGAAGAAGGAAGGAATAAGAATAGAAGAATAGTGATAGATGTTTTACCGGAATAGCATATCGCGGCAGAGCCGCTAAAATTTAAAAAAGTAGCTTTTTGCTGTTCGCTTTTAGCTTTTTAATAAAGTTATTTTGAAGCCAAAGGCTAAAGGCCAATAGCTAACGGCTTGAATTATTGTAGAAGTTGAGTAATACTTTTTTGCAAAAAACTTAAAAATATAGGTGATGCTATATTGGAAAGGAGGAGTTTTAATGAAAGTTTTAATATGTGATGCTTTAGCTAAGGATGCTGTTGATGGTTTGAAAGGACTCGGGGTCGAAGTTGTCGAAAATACTTCGATTGAAAAGGAAGAATTGGCTGGTATTATAGCCGATTTTGACGGAGTTATAGTGAGGAGTAGAACGAAAATAAGGAAAGATCTTATCGATATCGCTGCAGGAAGTGTTAAATTTATAATAAGAGCGGGTGTGGGACTCGATAATATAGATGCAGAATATGCACGGGAAAAAGGAATAGAGGTCATAAATACACCTGAAGCTTCAACAAATGGAGTGGCAGAATTGGCTGTGGCTCATATGCTTGCACTTCTCAGGCACATTCCGCAGGCGACTGCGAGTATGAAAGAAGGGAAATGGCCAAAGAAGGAACTTAAAGGAAATGAGCTCGGCTCCTGCACTGTTGGTATTATCGGATTGGGAAGAATTGGCAGGAGAACAGCCCAGTTGGTTAAATACTTCGGTGCATCTGTAATTGGTTATGATCCTTATGTGGAGGAAGTTCAGGGTATAGATATTAAAATAGTTGATTTAGATGAATTGCTTGGTTCTTCGGATATTGTTTCGTTACATTTACCTCACACCGATGAGACTCACCATTTAATCGGCGAGAAGGAACTCGGAAAGATGAAAAACAGCTCGTATCTTGTGAATTGTGCGAGGGGAGGGGTAATCGATGAGAACGCGCTTTATAATGCACTTAAAAGCCAGGAAATAAGAGGTGCCGCCCTGGATGTTTTCGAAGAAGAGCCGCCGACGGATTTGAAATTAATGGAATTGGATAATTTTATATGCACTCCGCATCTGGGTGCCCAGGCTGTTGAATCTTCGAATAGAGTAGGCGAAGAGGTAGTCAAAAAAGTAAAATCCAAATTATAGCGAAGGAGAGCAGCTTCTCGCATTGCGCGAAAAGCTTTCTTATTTTGCGAAAGTTGTTTTAGATAAGTCTTTGATTTTTAAAAGCTTAGGTTTTGGAATAGTTTTTGCATTTATTCTGACGGCTTGTTGAGAATTTAGCAGAAGGGATTTTAGAGTGGTTAACCATCTTAAATTTCGGCTATGTTGTGGACTTAGATGTTAAAGGATGTGAGGAGGCAAAAAATACCTTGACAAAAATTTTTTTTCTCTTAAATTTCTTTTATGGTAAGGTTTTTAGGGGTTTATGGATAATTGTTTTGCGTATGAATTTAGGGTTTAAAGAACGCTCTTTAAAAAAAACTTTTATGTAGGGGAGAGTGAATTGTGAGTGAGAAAAATAAGAACAAAAAGGATCTCGAAAAAGAGCTTCAAGCACTCCGTAAGAAATTTGAAGAAGCCCAGTTCAAGGGTACCTTGCTTGATGCTCTCTTGAGGCACATTCCGGACCGTATTTATTTTAAAGACAAAGAAAGTCGTTTTCTGGACGTAAGTGCTTCAAAAGCTGAAGGCACAGGCCTTTCCAGAGAAGAATTTAGAGGTAAAACAGATTTCGACTTTTTTCCCGAAAAAGAAGCAAAAGTGATGCGTGAAGATGAGATGAAGATAATGAAAAGCGGAACACCTGTCGTTGATAAGGTACAGAAAATCGAATTGCCTGATGGAAAAGCAAAATGGCTTTCTGCGACCAAGGTACCTTTTTATGATAGCAAAGGAAAAGTTATTGGAACATTAGGAATCTCGAGAGATGTTACAAGACTAAAGACTCTCGAACTGGAAAAAGAGAAAAAAATAAAGGCGCAGAAAGAGGAGCTTGTAATTCTTTCAACTCCTGTTATTGATATATGGGAAGGAGTCCTGACTGTTCCCGTGTTGGGGGTTCTTGATAGTGAAAGAGCATCAAGAATTTCGGAGGCTTTATTAACCCAGATAGTAGAACAGAGAGCAACTGCGGCTATTATAGATATATCGGGAATATCTGCTGTGGATAGTGCGGTTGCCGATCTTTTGATTCGTACTGCGAAAGCGGTGAGATTGGTGGGTGCGGAGGCTGTGTTAACCGGAGTGGGAGTGGAGATAGCCCAGACAATTGCGGATCTTGGAATTGATATGGAAGGGCTTAAGACATTGGCTACATTGAAAGATGGGTTAAAGTATGTTATTAATCGTAGAAAAGAAAATTTCTCAGATAAGTAACTTCTTAAACGGGAGCATTTTATTTGATAATTGGGAGGTAATACTTGCCTAAAGATAATAATAAAAAAGAGATAGAGAAGTTACGCAGGGAGAACGAAGAGTATAAAAAGTTGATAGAGGAAATGAGTGAGGGTTTTGCTTATCTGGAAGAGGATCTAACATTTTCATTCTCAAACCCTGCTTGTGATAGTGCGTTTGGGGTACCCGAAGGGAAATTGATGGGTAGAAAAATACAGGATTTTTTAACTCCCGAGTCTTTCAAAGAGGCGAAAAAGAATATTATGACAAAGGGGAAGGAAAAAAAGAGCGTGTTTGAGATAGAAGTGAATGCTGAAGACGGCGAAAGGCGTTATTTGTTAACGAGATCAAATCCGCGCTTTGATGAAAAGGGTAAGTTTGTCGGTTCATTTGCTTTTTTCTATAATATAACAAAAAGAGTAAAATTGGAAGAGGAACTTATTTTTGAAAGAGGTTTATTAAATTCACTTCTTAATACAATACCTGATCATATCTACTTTAAGGACGAAAAAAGCCGTTTTATAAAAGTTAGTAAATCGCTGGCCGGACAGTTTGGCCTTGAGGACACTGATGGATTAATGGGGAAAACGGATTTCGACTTTTTTACCGAGGAACACGCAAGACCTGCCTTTGAGGATGAACAGGAGATAATGAAAACCGGTAAAGCAATAGAAGGAAAGGTCGAGAAAGAAACTTATCCCGATGGAAGAATAGCCTGGGTTTCAACTACAAAAATTCCCAGGTATGATAACAAAAGAAATATAATTGGTATTACAGGTATTTCCAGAGACATAACGGAAAAGAAGCTATGGGAGGAGGAAAGAGAAAAGAAATTAGAAGCACAACGGGAAGAACTCATGGAACTCTCGACGCCTGTAATTGATGTGTGGGAGGGTGTCCTAACTGTTCCCATATTGGGGTCTCTGGATAGCGAGAGGGCATCAAGGATTTCTGAGAGTTTATTAACCCAGATTGTTGAAGAGAGGGCTGATGTAGCTATTATAGATATTTCTGGAATATCTGCTGTGGATAGTGCGGTTGCCGACCGATTGATACGTACAGCCAAGGCAGTGCGATTGGTGGGGGCGGAGGCTATATTGACCGGAGTGGGAGTGGAGATAGCCCAGACAATCGCCGATCTTGGAATCGATATGGGTGGTCTTAAGACAATGGCTACGCTGAAAGATGGTTTGAGATACGTTATTTCATATAAAAATATAAAGGAAAAAGAGGATTAAGATGGCTAGATTAACACGTATGCATTTAGGAGATATTCTTGTTGTTCCTATTCAGGAAGAACTTCATGATACTGCTGCGGAGGAAGCCGGTGAAAAGATAATAAGAGAGGCAGATAATTCTAAAATCAAAGGAGTTGCTATAGATATTTCAGCTCTTGATATCGTGGATAGTTTTCTGGGTAGATTGCTACAGAAAATTGCCTGGGGACTCAAGGCTATGGGCAAGGAAGTTATACTTGTGGGTATTCAGCCGGAAGTTGCGGTTGCGCTTGTCGAACTTGGCTTGTATCTGGAAGAAATAAATACTGCGTTTGAGCTTGATTCGGCTTTAGAAAAATTAAGGGAAAAGATAAAAAAAGGTTCTAAATGAAATGAAGGAGGAAATTTTACGCATCCCCATAAATAAAGAGATAGATGTCCTGATCGCCAGGCGAGAAATCAAGAGTGAGGCAGAGCGTATAGGTTTCCGCTGGATAGATCAGACGAGAATTGCTACAGCTGTTTCGGAACTTACAAGAAATATAATAAAACATGCTTATAGAGGAGAGGTGATAGTGAATAAGGATGATGGGGGCATGGAGATTATATGCCAGGATGAAGGGCCTGGGATTCCTGATGTTGAGCGAGCTTTAGAAAAGGGATACAGCACTACGAATTCTCTTGGTATTGGGCTTATAGGAGCTAAGCATCTTATGGATGATTTTAAAATTGAGAGTAATGATAGAGGAACAACAATAACTGCTTACAAAAAGTTGAAATGAGTATAAAAAAAATATTTCCTTCTATAGAATTTGTTGTCAGTTCTGATGAAGACATTTGTAGAGTTCGTTCAGAGATGAATAAATTCGCAGGAAAAATCAGGTTGACAGAGAAAGAATTGGAAGAACTGAGAATTGTAATAACTGAGATTTCAAAAAATATAATAAAGCATAGTTCTTCAGGTAAGTTGAGTATTTCTTTCGGAGAAGGTG
>CAYRCN010000121.1:0-5655 GCA_964422805.1 uncultured bacterium
CGTTAAAAACTTTCTTTTTTCTTATTTTCCATAATATTCCAAAAATAATCAATAAGTTCAAAGTCGATATAAGTTGAGTGGGAATAACTGGCAGGCTATGTAAAGCCCCCTCGGGGATCAAGCCTCTTTGTAGGTGATCCCAGTAAGCAGGGGGAGCCCATCTTGAAGGGAAGCAGACTCCTATCGGGGAATTTGTAACTCTTCCGTAGCAGCAACCGTTTAAAAAACAGCCTATTCTTCCAATTCCAATTGCTATTGCTATACCAGGTGCCATAATATCCATAACTTTAGCTAAAGGCAATTTTGCTATTTTGATAAAAATCATTCCGCCCGCAAATCCGCCAATAAACCCTCCGTAGAATACCATTCCTCCTTCCCATAGTTTAAAAATAGAGAGGGGTGCCGGTGCGAATTGGTTCCAGTTTTCCAATACGTACCAGATGCGTGCACCTATCAGCATTCCGACTATAATCCACATGGAAAGTGATTGTATCATTAGGGGTTGTATTTCATTCCTGGTTGCTTCTTTATTTATGAAATACATTCCGACAAGATAACCGATTACCGCCATGACTCCGTAAGCAGGCAGTTGAAAGTCTCCGATTGTAAGTAAATATCTATACATTTAGTTTTCCTTTTATTTTATTTAATATTTATCTTTAACTGTTCGCCTTTTACTTTTTTTCTTAATTCCGACCTCTTTACAAAGGTGTTCGAAGGGCATTTTTCTAAGGCAGGTTCTAACATTTTATTATTCTTTATTTTATTCCATTGTATCTTTGCAAGTTTACCATCCATTTCTATTATTCCGCCTTCTGTTACTCTTGTGCATAGAGTACATCCGGTGCATCCCCGCGAACAGCCCTGTTTAACAGTCCTGGCATCGTCATAAGAACGGCATGCTATGTAAATATCCTGGTCCTTAGGAATGAGTTCAAAAAGTCCCCTCGGGCAGGTTTCGACACAAATCCCGCAGGCTGTACAATTTTCTTCTATTACGTAAGGCAGTCCATTTTTCCCCATTTCGATTGCTTCAAAGGGGCAAGCGCGAACACAATCTCCAAGGCCAAGACAACCATACTGGCATCCTTTATCTCCGCCCATTAAATGAAGCGCTTCACATGTCGATATTCCTTCATATTCCGCGATTCTTTTTGCTGTTTTTTTATCTCCGAGACAGCAGAGTACAGATACTTTTTCATTGCCGGCGTCTTCCTTTTTGACTCCCATTATTTCCGATATTTTGTCAGCCGCTTCACCTCCGCCGGCTTTACATCCGTTTACACCATAAGTACCTTCTACTACGCCCTGAGCAAAAGCCGCGCATCCCGGAGCCCCGCAGGCGCCGCAGTCTATACCGGGCAGAATTTCGTGAATTTTTTCTACCCTTTCGTCTTTTTTAACTTTAAACTTCTCGGCACTGAAAACCAGGAAAGTTCCGAAAATGAGTGTTAATCCGCCGAGCAATATTACAGGTATTAAGACTTGCGTCATCTACCCTCCCATTTTTCATTATAGTTACTTTGTTCAATTGAAAATAAATAGAAGTTATTCATTGTCAAGAGCTAATAACAAATATATCACACAAAGCACACAAAGAGCACAAAGAAAAAAAATTGTTATTTAAAACCCACCTCTCCAAAATTAGAAACAACAAATTACACGAATAGCACGAACCTTTTTTTACTAAAACCTAAAACCAAATACCAAATACCAAATACCTAAGACCTATCTGAACCACAGAGTACACAGAGGAAAACTAAACATACAAAGAGATAGGGTGTGGTGTGGCTTTGTGGTCTTTGTGGTTAAGAATTTTGGACGTAGGGGGGGATGGGTTGTGCGTTTTTTGTAAAATAATCGCTTATTTTTTCGATATGTTTTATTGCTTTGAAAAATGCGTCTGTGGTTTTGGGGCAGAAATGCTTGCCTCTATCTTCTTCAATCATCGCAAAAGTTTTAGAAAGAGAAAAACGTTTTTTTCGATATGGTCGCTCCGAAGTAAGCGCGTCAAAGAAGTCGGATAAGGCTACAATTCTACCTACCAGAGGTATTTTTTCCCCTTTAAGCCCTCTTGGATATCCTTTCCCATCCCATCTCTCATGATGGGTGTACGCTATCTGGGCGGCGGTTTTGATTACCTCTGATTGGGAATCCTTTAGAAGTTTATATCCAAGAGTTGTGTGTTCTTTCATTATCTCCCATTCATGCGGGTCTAATTTACCCGGTTTGTTTAATATGCTATCAGGGATACCGATTTTACCTATATCGTGTAGAGGACTACCTCTATAAATTGTTTCTATCAAATTATCATTTAACTTTAGAGTTTCTGCTATTATTTTTGAGAATGTTGCTACTCTTTTAATGTGGTCTCCCGTTTCTTTATCCTTATATTCGGCAGCCTCACCGAGTACAAAGATTGTTTCCAGTTGTGCGGATTTAAGTTCATCCGTAAGTTGAACGTTCCTTATCGCTACTGCCGCCTGTGAAGCAAGTGATTCGGCTAATTTTTCGTCCGCTTTACTAAAAGACGTAATTTCCCATTTTCCGGTTTTGTTTATGAGTTGAAATACGCCGACTAATTCATTTTCTCTGTCGATGATAGGTACGGTTAACATCGATTTGCATTTATAACCTGTTTTTTCCTCGAACTCCGTATTATGACAGTAAGGACAGTTCTTTATAGTATTTAAGTCTTTTATATTTAGTGTTTTCTTATTTTTTGCGCTCCATCCGGCAATGGATTTGTTCGATATAGGTAGAGCGTGCGGAGCAATCGATTCCAGGAAATTTTTCTTCCCCATTTTTTCTTCGAGTGTAAGATTACGTGAAACTCTGAATTCTAATTTGTTGTTGTTTCTAAGATAAAATGTGCCGGCGTCAGCCTTGCAAAGCTTACAGGCATCTTCGAGGATTATATTAAGCAGCTTGGCAAGATCTTTCTCTGATGATAACTTGATACCTATTTCTATTAATGTATCGTACGTCCTCATATATTTATAATAATTAAATTGAGGTCAGATGTCAATGTTTAATTCGCCACAGAGCTCATAGAGAAAAAAGGAACACACAGAGAACACAGAGGGGAAGGGGTCGTTTGAATCCTGCCCACAATCCTATAATTATCTCACACAAAGCACACAAAGAGCACAAAGAAAATAAATTGTTGGTCTGTTAACAAGAGAAACGATGACTGAAGCCGGAAGATGGTAAAAAGAATTCAAGGGGTGCAATGCTAAGCACTAATAGTCTTTAGTCATTAGTTCGCCAGTCGTTAGTCAAGAAAACAAAAAAATCGGTAGAAATATATAGCTATTTCTTTTTCCACATTAAAATGAACAGCCCTGTGACTATTAAAATGTGGGGGATAACTGTTACAAATGTTACGTAATCCCCAAGTACCAAAGCTACCATCATTAGGGAAAGAATAAAATAACATATAATCAAAACCGCTATATGCCAGGTAATTTTTTTGTGATGGATAGAAAGGGTTATAGCAAATACTAAAACAATAAGTAATGGGATTATAAATATAAATGAATATATCAAAAAACCCGGAGTAGGCCATCTGAATTTTTGGGGAATTTTACTGGAGATGGAATCTGTTTTACTTTCAGATAAATAATCTACAGTTATACAAGTATCACAACTACCTTCAAGTATTGTGGGTCTTTCTCCGTTGATTAATATCTGCCATACCGCAAAATCAAATCTCTCGTATGTTATATCCCAACCGACAACTATCCCGTCATTACTATAGACATAATCTCGCCTACTTTTTGATTTTACCCAATTGGTTGCAGAAGTTAAGTTGTCGAAATGTTGTTGTCCCTCTTCTGCAAAAATTACATTAATATCATTGCATTCTATGCAATTCCCGCCAAAGTAAATACCTTTACTTCCGTACCAACGTTCTTTTCTAGGGTAATGGGTAACTTTTATCGTGCAATCTTCCCATTTGTAAATTCTTTCATAACTATCAGCCGCTAAGATGGTAATTGTCCCTTTTGGACTTTTTGCCGTAATTTGCATTCCTTTCGTCATTACAGTTTCCGGCTCAATCTTGCTATGGCATCCGTTAAGAATTAACAGAAGAATAAGAATCGATATATTTTTTTTAAAGATATTTAGAACTTTTTTCATAAAAAATATCCCATGTGTTTAAAATTCTAATGATTTATATTGATAATGTCAATAGATTCATCCTGAGTCTGGGTTGAATTTTAAATTAATTAAATAAGAAAATGGAATGGGTGTTGTGATTCGTGTTATTCGTGTAATTTGTTGTTAAAAAAGAAGTTAGTATTGGGGGGTTAGGAGGTGGAATAAAAACAGATAAAAATCTCTGTGTTCTCAGTGAGTTTGTTGTTTCTCAGTGTTCTCTGTGGCAATTGGCAGATTCTTCGAATCTGAGTTAAGTGGTTAAGTTGTAGAATAGTTGAGAGGTAAAGAAACAAAAAGCTTTGTCCTATTAGTTGTTCTTTATTTTTATTTTTGAATTTTAATTTGTAATTTTGCATTTTGATATTTGATTTTTACATTTTGGCGGTATTGGAACGATGTGTCTTTGTATTTGGAAATCTTGAAAATTATTTAAATATTGCTAAAAGGAAACGAAAAGGTATCCGCCGATGTCGAAATCGTTTTCTGTTACGAGTCCGTAAATGTAATCGCCTTCTATTCCTACCCTTAAATAGTCTCTTATATCGTATCCTAAATCGGCTCCAATGAAGTAGTTTTCGGTGCCGTTAGTACATCCGTATATATTGGCACTTATTGGTTCTAAAATGTCGGTGCTGATTCCCGCTCTTAAGATATAATCGTAGTCGGATTCTAACGGATATTCGAATTCGAAAAATAATTCACTATATGTTACTTTCGCGCCGATAAAGTTCGAGGAATTGTTTAAATAACGGGAATAAATTAGTGATAACGGTAAAATACTGTTCGATTGACCAAATTCTGCTCTGTAATACGTATCGGTTGAAGCGTATTCGCGCAGGTATTGTGAAGATTGGCAGTATAAATAAGCGATTCCTGTTTTGTTTAATAAATTTCCTTTAATATATAGGTCATAAATTGGCAGGAAGTAAACTAACTCGGGATAAATTTTATCATCGAACCAGAGTACTCCGGCTTGAATAGGATATTTTTCATATAGAACTTTTGCGTTAAAATCTATAGAAGTTTCGAACTGTAGATTAAACTTAAAAGGACTGTATTTAAAGTCTATATCGGCAACTCCTATGAGTGTATCGGAAAATACACCGAAAAAATCAAAGTCAATTAACTCGTGGATATTTCCTATGGCAAATTTGTAAAACGGTTTTGATGTATTTTTGCCGTAAAAAGCTCCGTTAATATAAAAATTTTGAAATGAAGTCCTTGAAAAAACTTGTATTGATGAATCGTGCGCAATTGAATTGATTATGAAGTTTAATCCGATTTCTAAAGGCTGAAAGTTTTCTCTTGTATAACCGAGGAGGTAACCCCCTAAGTATGTTCCTGCGTCTGCTTCTAATCTACATCCTATATTTCTTTTGATTGTTCTTTTATCCAGTACTTTAAATATTGGCAGTCCTTTTTTCATGTTTTTAAATGAAGGTTGAATATATTCTTTTTCGAAAGGTAAAAGTTGTTTTTTAACAGGTTCAA
>CAYRCN010000122.1:0-5563 GCA_964422805.1 uncultured bacterium
AATTTAGGTATTCCTCCCGTACTTGTCATATTTGCAATATGAGTATATTCATGAACATTGCCTACTCTCCACCAGGAAGTCACACTGCTAATCCTCGGAATCGGAGGATGAATATATCTATTTAAGCTTATAGAATTCACCCATGGCAGAGAATATCCGCTTATTGTACCTCCGAAATCGTCTATAAACAATAAGGTTCTTCCCGGATCATTGTGAGTAAAGTCTATAACACGCTCCCTATAAGTTTCCAGTATAGAAAGTTGTTGAAGTGCACAGTCTTTATAAGATTCGTCCGGATAAATAACCGTAAAATTTTCGGTACTCATCGAATTCCATGACATAATGACAAAAAACAGAAAAGGCACAATTCCTCCTGCAAATTTTTGTTAAATGCTTTACTAATAATATATTTAGGGGTAATTATGTCAAGATAAAAAACAATTACCAAGCTATTCGCTTTTGGCTTTTCGCATTAAGCCCACCTCACAACATCCAAATCTTAAAATTTACCTGGAGAAGTTCTTTTGATTTTTTAGCCAACAGCTAAAGGCAAATAGCAAAAAGCTAAGTTCAACAAACAACCACTAACTTCTAATTTCCGAAAACGGGTTTACAAATTGTATAAAGACTATATCTTTATTGGAACTTATATGAATATGGATGATAATATAACTAAAGGCGTAAAGGATTTATTAGGCGAACCGAAAAGGGCTATATTAAAATTATCGACCCCTATGATTATTGCTATGCTTGTCCATGCGTTCTACAACATAGCTGATGGATTCTGGGTCGCGGGCTTGGGCCCTGATGCCCTTGCTTCCGTCGGCTTATTTTTCCCTTTCTTTTTTATAATAATAGCTCTCGGCATGGGAATTGGAATCGGAGGCAGTTCCGCTATTTCAAGAAGAATAGGAGGGGGAGATAAAAAAGAAGCAGATAATACAGCAGAACACACGCTCATTTTGGGTTTTCTTATATCCATAATTATCAGTATATGCGGTTTCCCTTTCCTGGACGAAATAATGAGAGCATTCTGCGGAGAAAACAAAAACGTCGCTTTGATGGCCATAAACTATTCGAAAATCTTTTTCCTGGGGACACCAATATTGGTATTTTCAAATATTGCAGGTTCAATATTAAGAGGAGAAGGTGACTCAAAAAGAGCCATGTATGGTATACTTATAGGCTCCATACTTAATATAATACTGGATCCCTTATTTATATATACTTTTAAACTCGGCGTTAGCGGAGCCGCAATCGCTTCGGTTTTTTCAATGGCAGTGAGTTCTCTACTTTACATATACTGGATGTTCAGCAAAAAGGACACTTATCTCGATATATCGATAAAGAATTTTAAATACAACAGAAGAATCTTAAGTGAGATTTTATCCGTAGGGATACCCTCGACGCTGGCGCAATTGTCAATGTCCATAAGCATGATTATACTAAACAAGATTGTTGTATTGGTAGGCAATACAGACGGAGTTGCTGTCTTCACAAGCGGGTGGAGAATCGTTATGGTGGCTACGACTCCGATTCTGGGTCTTGCAACCGGCGTAACAGCAGTAACTGCAGCCGCGTTTGGAGCAAAAAACAAAGAAAAACTTAAAACAGCATATTTATATTCGGTAAAGTTCGGAATTTTTCTGGAACTGTTTATAGCTTTTCTCGTTTTCTTTTTTACAAAAGAGATTTCCTATATTTTCACCTATTCAAAAGAAGCCGCAAGAATCTCAGAAGATCTCATTAGATTCTTAAAAATAAGCACATTATTTTATTTTGTCGTTCCTCCTGGCATTTTAACTTCAGCAATGTTCAGAGGAATAGACAGAGGAATGAATTCTCTGATTGTTACTCTTATACGAACTTTTATTTTCCAGATACCGCTCGCTTATTTGCTGGGAGCTTATCATGATTTCGGGCTTACAGGCGTTTGGTGGGGAATAGTTCTGGGTAATATGATTGCCACTATTTTCACCTTCAGTTGGGGATTCAGGACAGTTCACAGAATTCTTTAAAAAGTTATTGAACCACAAAGTTCACAAAGAACACAAAGTTTATAATTTTGTTTAGCTAACAGCTAGAAGCTAAAATCCAAAAGCTTTGTTGAAAAACAAATCATTCGTATCGGAGTGCCTTAACGGGATCCATCTTTGAAGCCTTATTTGCAGGATACATTCCAAAGAAAACACCTACAATCACGGCAAAAAAGAATGCAAGCAAAATAGAACCAAGTGTTACTACGGATCCTCCTCCTTGGGTTAAAAATCTTGGGCCCATAGTGCCGGCACCCACCATCATATTACCAACGGTATTGGCAAAGACGAAACCAAAAACAATACCTAGAATACCTCCGCTTAAACTAACTATTACTGATTCTATTAGAAATTGGATTAAAATATCTACCCTCTTTGCTCCTATTGCTTTTCTTATGCCAATTTCTCTGGTTCTCTCGGTGACCGAAACCAGCATTATATTCATTATACCGATACCGCCTACAATAAGAGATATCGCGGCAATTCCGGAAAGCATAATTTTAAAAGTACTGGCTGTCTGCTCCACCGTCTGCCTGAATTCCTCCCGATTTCTTATCCTGAAATCCTCAACCTGATTATGCCGCTCCATAAGCAGCTGCCTGACCCTCTCTTCAGTAACATCCGTTGGTAGTAATCCCGTTGTCTGAGCATCAATAGATCGGACGATATTATCTTCACCGGTAATCCTTTTTTGAGCGGTAAAAAGAGGTATGAAGATCCGGTCGTCAAAATCATTCCATCCAACAGTACCTTTTTCTTCCATAACACCTATTACGGTAAAACGCATATCTCTTATTTTGATTTCCTTTCCTATGGGATCCTTATCGCCGAAAAGTTCATCCTTAACTGTTTTTCCTATAACACACACTTTTGCCCACGATTTCAACTCGTCTTCCGTGAAAAACCGACCGTCTTTAACATAATGATTATTAACGGATTGATAAGAAGGTAAAGTTCCAATAACTTGAGTATCCCAATCCTTGTCCTGATATTTTGCTGTAATATCGCTTCTTACCTCAGGATCCACATCTGTTATAAAATCAAGCTCTTTTTGCATCGCAATTGCATCATCGTAAGTAAGACCTTCGGAACGCCCCCTCCACTGGAGAGCCTGTTCCTTACTATCCGGTCTTCTATAGTATACGCTAATAACGTTAGAGCCCAGTTTCTCAATCTGACTGGTAATATTACGTTTTGCTCCCTCACCAACACCCATAACGCCTATAACCGCTCCGACACCTATTATAATACCAAGAACAGTGAGGAAGGAACGAAGCTTATTGGCAAAAAGACCTTTGTATCCTGAAACAAATCCCGAAATAATACTTCCCAATAGACTGGCATCTCCCAGTTTTTCCTCAACAAAAGTAGCCTTATTCTTCAAAGATTTCTTTCTTACCTTTTCTTCTTCTATTTTGCCGTCCTTTATTTTGACACTTCTCTCGGCATATTCGGCAACCGTCGCATCATGAGTCACCATTATAACGGTTTTCCCCTCTTGATGTAATTTCTCAAAAAGAGCCATTATTTCTTTTCCGGTTTTCGAATCAAGATTTCCCGTAGGCTCATCGGCAAATATTAGAGAAGGGTTATTTATTAAAGCCCTCGCGATAGCGACCCGTTGCTGCTCCCCCCCTGAAAGTTCGTTTGGGTCGTGGTAAGCACGCTTCTCGAGCCCGACTATCTTAAGAGCATTAATCGCTTTGCGTCTTCGCTCCTCTTCGCCTACTCCGGAATAAAGAAGAGGAAGTTCCACATTGCTAAGTGCATTCATTCTTGGAATAAGGTTAAACGTTTGAAACACGAACCCGATTTTTTTCTTCCGTATATCGGATAACTCATCGTCACTCAGTTTACTTACATCATATTCTTCCAGGTAATAACTTCCGGAAGTCGGTCTTGAAAGACATCCAAGTATATCCATCATGGTTGTCTTTCCAGACCCGGAAGGACCTATGATTGATAAAAATTCTCCCCTATTAACTTTAAGGGAAACCCCACGTAAAGCATGAACCTCTACATTACTTCTACAGTAAACTTTGGTAAGATTTTTTGCTTCAATTAACGCCATAATAAATTCTTATCTTCCCGGAGGAACCCTTCTCTCTCCTCCCGGACTAAATCCTCCGGAACCCAATCCCATTTGTCCCCCAGATATAAGCAACGTATCCCCTTCTTTGACTCCGCTTTTAATCTCTACTTTAATATTATCATCAAGTCCTGCAATTACTGGCTCACGTATAACTTTACCACCTTCACGTTTTATAACCATTGTTTTCCCTTCTTCATTCACCAGAGCCTGCCTGGGTATACAGATTACATTATCTGCCTCTCCGACAATTATATCAAGGTCTGCAGTCATACCGGGTCGTATCCTATCATCTGAATCCAGAATTTCAACTTCAACGGGATAAATTACCAGATTCGCCTCTTCCGTACCTGATGGAGATATCCTTTTAACCTCCCCATGATAAACCCTACCTTTAACAGCATCAAAACCTATAACCACCTTTTGCCCCTTCTTTAATTTCCCAACATCGACCTCATTTATATTCGCCTTTACTATCATCTCGCTCATATCGGCAACCGTCATAATACCGGTACCCCCACCTCCAAGTGCCTGAGTTCCGGAAGTTATCATTTCTCCCTCTTCGACATTGACACTCGTTACCATGCCATTAATGGTTGATTTGAGAGTAATATTGTCGACGCCCTCAAGGTCAAGATTAAAGTTTTCTATATCTACATTCTCCTCTCCACCAAGTACCACCCATAGTTGTTTTTGTGCAAGCTGAAGCTGTATATTGCTGTTTTCATATTGTTTACGAGCATCTTCGACTTCCTGCTCGGCAATAAAACCTTGTTCATAGAGTGTTTCCATTCTTTTTAAGTTTCGCTCTGCTTCTTCTAAATCCAATGTTTTGCTCTTTATAGATGCTTTTGTTTGAGCCACCTGCTGAGCTTCATCCGGCTGAGGTTGTATCAAAACCAATTTTTGTCCTTTTTTGACCTTATCTCCTTCTTCGACGTACAACTTTAATACCTTTCCGGCAAGTTCGGATTTTACGTTTACCGAAGTAACCGGTTCTACTGTTCCGCTTTCCGTAACCTTCTGGACAATGCTATCTCTACTTGCCAGAACAGTTTTATAATTTGGCATTTTTTTCTCTTTTCCGTTAACCAGCAGAAAAACAATAACGGATATTAGCACTACCCCCAGAATTATTCCGCCAACAATTACATAATTCTTCTTGATTCTCATTTCAACTCCTCTTTATTATAAAGAACTCCGGTTACTTTTTCCAGTAAGGCTTCGGCTTCGAGAAAATCATATTTTGAATTAATAAAGTTAACTTGTCCTTCTGTAAGCGCAACTTCGGCATCTATGACTTCCGTTATGGGAGCGAGCCCGTTCTTGTATCTTCCAAGCGCAGCTTCATAACTTTCCTCGGCACTTGCAACTAGTCTCCGGGTCAATTCAATCTTCTTCGACGCATTCTCCAGATTAATATGAGCGGATTTAACCT
>CAYRCN010000123.1:0-2567 GCA_964422805.1 uncultured bacterium
CTCGGATATTTAATTTGTCCGTTGCTGTTCGTATTGACTTCAAGGATATTTATTACATCAGTAGAAATGCCTCTGTGACTCCAATAGCCAAATTGCAGAGTCTGATTTTCAAAGTGTTGGAACGTTGATAAATGATATAGTGAAGAATCAGACACGGCAATATCATGGTCCTGCCATTCTGCTGCGGAGCTGGCTCGCAGTAGGTTACTCCAATTGTATCCTCTGTCTTCGGAGCGTAAAATAATAAGAGAATCATTTTCGGTAGTGATATCAAGATATGCGATGTATAGATAAAAATCATCAAAATCGTCTCTCACGAGTTTAGGAGAACGGATTTCTGTCGCGTTTATAGCAGTAGTCATAAGCCAATCAATACTCCACATTCCGCCCCCTCCCCAGATTTTTGCTATGTTCAGCTGATCGTTTTCAGGAACTTCATGATACCAGCTCATAAGAACGTAAACCGTGTCATTCCTTGTGGCTACGAGGTCGATTTCCTTTAATTCCCAATATTGAGCCTGGTAAGCATCTCTAAATATCATATCCCAGGTCTCGCCATGGTCGTCCGAACGAAACAAAAGGATTCCCATAGAATCCGGGCCGAAGTAGGTTCCCGAGTCAGGGATGCACGCAACATATATATTCCCGTTTGAATAATTGTAATCGGCGGCGAAGTCTACATAAGGACCAAGAGAATCTTCAATAAGTATATCCGGGGAGTCCCAGCGAGAGCCCACCCCTTGAGCAACTAAAAGTAAAGAAATCACCAAAATCATAAATTCCTCCTTTTCTGTATCTTTTATATCTTACAGAAGAGACCGCTCGATGTCAACACATAAAAAACTTGATTTATTAAGGAGAAAGAAGAAATAAAGTCAAAAATAAATTTGCAAAAATAAGCCGAAGCTGCAATAACAGCACCGGCTGCCTGCTCATTGACTTTTTATTGTTTCTTCTCTATAGTTATATTATATATGGAAAATACCCATTCACAAAATCATATAAAGAAAATAAAAAAAGTAACGTGGATAGGACTTCTTTCAAATATTCTTCTTGCGGTTTTTAAATTTATAGTCGGCATATTAGGGAGAAGTCAGGCAGTGGTTGCCGATGCGGTACATACTTTATCGGACATTAGCACTGACGTTGCGGTATTGTTTGGGGTTAAATTTTGGACTTCTCCGGCAGATGCGGAGCATCCGTACGGACATTGGCGGATAGAGACGGTGGTGACGGCTATAATAGGTATAGCCTTATTTATTGCCGCAATTGAAATTGCTTATAAATCAATTATAACTATAAAGGAAGTTCATAAGGCAGGAATTTCATTGATAGCAATTGCCGGTCCCTTGGTGTCTGTGATAGTAAAGGAAGTTTTATATCGCTGGACTAAATCTGTCGGGAAAAACGTAAAATCGAAAGCACTTATAGCTAACGCCTGGCATCATCGTTCCGACGCGTTTAGTTCTATCTCCGTTTTGTTTGCTGTTCTTCTGGCGGCAATTAATCCAAAGCTTATCATAGTAGATCATATAGGTGCTTTTATCGTATCTATATTTATCATAAAAGTTGCCTGGGACATTTTAAAAGAGAGTTTCGGAGAACTTGTGGACGCGAGTGCTCCTAAAAAAGACCTGAAAAAGATAAAAGGAATAACAATGAAAGTAGCTGGAGTTAAATCGATACATGCTGTTAGGACTAGAAAATTGGGGCCGGGTCTGCATGTTGACCTTCATGTGTTGGTAGATGGTAAGGTTACGGTAAAAAAAGGTCATGATATTTCGGAGGAAGTAAAAAGGGAACTTATAGAAAAAGGTCCAAATATATTTGATGTGGTCGTTCATCTGGAACCTTACGAGGATTAGATTATCGAAAACTATTGTTATCTTATTATAGGAAAATATGGTAGAAAAACTTAAAAAGAGGTGATTAAAATGAAAAGTTTGTCAATTATTTTAACACCAATATTTTTAATGTTTGGTTTTGTTTCTACATATGGCTCAGAAATGGATGTTTCTGGTATTGGGAGATCTGTGGCTTCTAAGAATTATGGTAGATTTACAAGCGCTGAAAGGCTTGCGCAAAATCAAGATTCAAAGTATTTAGAAATGACAAGGCAGGATAGTAATGTCGTGGTAATTGGAAGATGGCCGTATGGACCATGTCGTGCAGTAACTGCGGAAGCCAATTATGCTTATATGGGTAGTGGCGCTGTCTTGGTTGTTCTTGATATAACAAATCCTTCTGCTCTTTTAAAAATTGGAGAATTATATTTACCTGACCTCATCCTGGATATATTTATTTTTGGAGATTATGCCTATGTGGCAGACGAGGAAGCGGGATTACACATAATAGATATAAGTGACCCGGAGAATCCACAAGAAGCAGGTTCCTATGATACTCCCGGTAATGCTCTTGGAGTATATGTGTCGGGAGATTATGCTTATGTAGCAGACGATTCCACAGGAATACAAATAATAGATATAAGTGACCCGGAAAGCCCTGAAGAGGCAGGTTCCTACGATACTCCCGGTTATGTCAAAGGAGTACACTTATCAGGAAATTAT
>CAYRCN010000123.1:2667-5552 GCA_964422805.1 uncultured bacterium
AGGTTCCTACGATACTCCCGGTTATGTCAAAGGAGTACACTTATCAGGAAATTATCTCTATATAGCAGATGATTTGGCGGGATTACAGATAATAGATATAAGTGACCCGGAGAATCCACAGGAAGCGGGTTCTTATGATACTCCCGGTTATGCTCTTGGAGTATATGTGTCGGGAGATTATGCTTATGTAGCAGATGATTACAGAGGATTACAGATAATAGATATAAGTGATCCGGAGCATCCGGAAGAAGCAGGTTCCTACGATACTCGTGGAGATGCTTCCGGGGTTTTTGTAACAGGGGATTACGCCTATGTGGCAAGTGACGGATTGCAGATAATAGATGTAAGTAACCCGGAATATCTTGAAGAGGTAGGATTCTGTGATACTCCAGGTCATGCTTTGAGAGTACATGTATCAGGGGATTATTCCTATGTCGCAGATAATTTGACCGGGTTACATATGATAAGTATAAGCGACCCGGAGAATCCACAAGAGGCAGGTTCCTATGATACTCCGGGTAATGCTTTTGGAGTACATGTATCAGGAAATTATGCTTATATAGCGGGTGTTGATGATGGATTACATATAATAGATGTAAGTAACCCGGAGAATCCACAAGAGGCAGGCTCGCATGTTACTCCCGGTAATGCTTGGGAAGTCTATGTATCAGGGGATTATGCTTATGTGGCAAACGATAATAAAGGATTGCGTATAATAGATGTAAGCGACCCGGAGAATCCGGAAGAGGTAAATTTCTGTGATACTCCCGGTAGTGCCTGGGGAATATATGTATCAGGAGATTATGCTTATGTAGGGGACGAATATATAGGCGGGTTACGAATAATAGATATAAGTAATCCGGAATATCCGGAATTGGTAGGTTCCT
Organism: uncultured bacterium; assembly: GCA_964422805.1. GTDB lineage: Bacteria > Hydrothermota > UBA3072 > UBA3072 > UBA3072 > JAFGHJ01. The sequence goes on from CAYRCN010000123.1 coordinate 3,555, forward strand.
GTGATACTCCTGGTGATGTTTTTGGAGTATCTGTATCAGGAAATTATGCTTATGTAACAAATGATGGTGCGGGATTGAGGGTAATAGATATAAGTGACCCGGAGAATCCTGAAGAGGTAGACTCCTGCGATACTCCCGGTCGGGCCTGGGGGATATCTGTGTCCGGGAATTATGCTTATGTGGCAGATGTTTGGGAAGGGCTGCGAATAATAGATATAAGAGACCCGGAGAATCCGGTAGAGGCAGGTTATTACGATGCTCTTTCTTCTGCTTGGAGAGTCTATGCCTCAGGAAATTATGCTTATGTGGCAGACGAACAGACAGGATTATGGATAATAGATGTAAGATATCCGGAGAGCCCGGTAAAGGCGGGATATTATGATACTCCCGGTCATGCCAAAGGGGTATGGGTGGTGGGGAATTATGTCTATGTTGCGGATGAGGAGTGTGGATTATGCATTTTTCAATTAGAAGTAGAAGATACAGATTATATTAAAGAGAAGAACGAAACTGTTATCGATAAATTTTCATTGAATCAGAACTATCCCAATCCCTTTAATAATGTTACTACGATCGAATATTCAATCCCAAAGAGATCTGATGTAACCATAACTGTTTATAACTTTGTGGGGCAGGTTGTAGATGTTTTGGTGAGTCGAACAATGGAAGGGGGGCATTACTCAGTACAGTTTGACGCTTCAAACTTGAGTTCAGGATTATATTTTTATAAGATTCAAGCGGGTTCTTTTTCGGAAATAAAGAAGTGTTTGTTGATAAGGTAGAAAGCTCCGAAAAATCGAGGCGCAGTTAAAAGCTGCCTGTGCTGAATCAAAAGGGAGAAATGTACGTAGATTCTTTGCTTCGGTGTTAAATGGTTGAATTGTTGAGTGGTTGAGTAGGCACAAATAAAAACCATAAGTGCTACATGTTCTACATGTGAATATTTTGGTCGGGATGGAGTTTAAACAACAAAAAATCCCTGCGTTTCTCTCTGTACTCTGCGGTTTGATAGTTTTATGGTTGTGGGGGTGACTAATTAACAAATTTACTACTTGACTACTTAACTAAAAACGAAGTTTTTATTAGTATTCCCTATTTTTTAAAACGAAGTACGAAAGTTTTATTGTTTTAGAAATTTTCGAATGGCAACTCTGGAGGTTATAACATTTCCTGCGGAGTGGGATTGTAGTATATTTCGTATGAGGTTAAACGTCGTCTCTCTTGATATTCAGAATATTATAACTTTACCTTTAACTTTATTATAAGAGGATTCAAATTTATAGAAATATATTCCCTTCACCCCAGGAGAAAATTTTTCTTTATGCACACCCTCAGAATATTCTCCGCTTAGAGGAGTGGATACGGGGCGACCTAATACGTCGTATATATGCAGGAAGATCTTAGTCTTTTCGGGAAGATAGATTTCAAATAAAGCGTTTTCTCTTGCCAAAGAGTTAACAGAAAGAGAAAATTCTTTCGGAGTTATTCCTCCACTACTAACAGTGACCATAATAGTGTCTGAATCAACTTTTCCGCTGTCGGAGGTTACTGTAAGTTTGACTTCATATGTTCCGGATTCCGAGAAAGAGTGATTTGCGGCGATACTGTCTGAGGTTGTCCCATCATCAAAATCCCAGGAGTAACTTGTAATATTACATTTATAGGCAGTGGAATAAATGCCGTTGAATCTATGTGCTTCTCCCTTTTCTAGTTCAATATCATCGCATTCTGCTGCTCTTACACCGGGCTCTGTTTCTATGTATTCGTCCGAACCGGATTCTCTTACCAGGTAGTAAGTTCCTCCGCGTTTTGCCGTGAGGTTAACGTCTCCGTATCCGGGTAATTCCGCTGAAACTTCTACTTCTGAATCCAGCGTTGCGTGTGCGTATATTAACCACTCTCTTTCGGGAGATGTTCCCATAACGTTGGCCATTATCCAGACTGCATAAGTTTTATCATGGATTGAACTCCAGTCATCACTGGAATTAGGTGTGTAAG
>CAYRCN010000124.1:0-5488 GCA_964422805.1 uncultured bacterium
CCAATATCACGTGACTTGCCTCAAGAGACTTGCTAAAACAGGCAGAACCTGTACTCACAGCAAAACCCTTCATGTCGAGATGGAGTGTTATGGACTCCCCTTCGACATAATGAAAAGTTATATTGGCATTATGGGGAATTCTTTTCTCCGGATGACCATTCGGAGTGGTATAGGGTATTTCATTCTGAATTTTTTCTACAAGATAGTCCCGCAAATTTTTAAGTGTTTCGTTTTCTTCTTCTACTACCAGCTCGACTGCTTTAGCGAAACCAACTGCCCCGGGAATATTCTCAACGCCGGCTCTCAAATCAAACTCCTGAAATCCGCCGTCGACCCATTTAGCCACGGGAACCCCTTCTCTTACGTAAAGAGCTCCAATCCCCTTTGGTCCGTGAAACGTATGTGCGGACACCGTCAGCAAATCCACACCTAACTTGCTCAAATCAATAGGAATTCTCATAAAAGAATGTGTAGCGTCAGAATGAAAAATTACATTATTTTTGTCGCATATTTCGCCAATCGTTTTTATATCCTGAATCGTTCCTATTTCCTGATTGGCGTGCTGAATCGAAACCAGAATTGTATCTTTTTTTATCGAATCGACGAGCTGCTCCATATCCACAAGACCGTATTTATCGACGTTCAGATATGTAACCTTAAACCCTTCTCTCTCCAGGGATTTCGCGCTGTTTAAAACGGGAAAGTCTTCTATTTTAGATACGACTATATGATTCCCTTTCTTTCCCGACAGTTTCCTAACTATTCCTTTTATAGCGATATTACTGGATTCCGTGCTTCCCGAAGTAAAGATCAACTTTCCTTCGGGATTCCCCAACGCTGAAAGTATTTTTGCTCTCGCTAAATCTAAAGCTTCCCTTGCCTCAATTCCAAGGGAATATCCGAATTCGGAAGTTGCTACAGCATAAACATCAAAAAAGTACGGTTTCATTGCCTCCAGAACCCTTTCGTCCATTCTGCTGGACGCCGCGTTATCAAAATATATAGTTTCTTTTTTCATATCAAATCACCCCTAAATAAACAGAGTTACATCGGACTCCATTGCTTCTTTTATATAAGTGCCCACACCACAATAATTACTAATCACATCGTCTCTTAAAGACTCCTTCTTAACACCCATTATTTCCATAGTCATATCACAGGCAAGAATTTTTCCTCCAAGTTCGATAAAATCCTTAAGCATTTTATCGAGAGAAGCAACGCCTGCCTGCTTCATCTTTCGTCTTATCATCCACCTGCCGAGTCCGAACATATTCATTCTCGAAAGGGAAGCTTTATCTAATTTTCCCTTTTTAAGACGCTCGAGACCCCAGAAAGTAAAATACATAGAAACATCCATACCCATGGAAAGAGCGCCCAGGCCTATGATAAAAGCGCTGTACACCTTATCCAAATCTCCGCTGTGAACGATTAAAGTTGCCTTCTTATTCATTTATTCCTCCTACTTACGTATCTTTATCGACCATACACCATTTTTCTCCTCTACCCCTAAAAGATCCAGCCCCATCGATTTTACCGCCATAGGTATTTCCTTTTTTGAAGATTGATGAGTTCCCGTAATTTCTACCACATCACCTTTAGCAGCTTTACGCAAAGCCTTCCTCGTTTCTACCAGAGGAACGGGACAAGTTTCGTTTATACAATCAACTTTTATTTTCGCCATTTTTCTACCTCCAACTTTATTGACTTTTATTCTACCAATTCTATTGAATTAGTAGAACTACTAACAATATATCCCTTATTTCTTTTTTGTCAAGGGGTAAATCTTTACCGCAAGGGCAAGAATTATAAATTAGTTGATTGGCGAAAAATCTTTCTAACACCAAATAGACAAAAGGCTAAGAGCTTTGCTCTGCACCAATAAGAATATCAACTTAGTTTTATAAGCTCAATCGAGCAGTCTTTTCTCGCCTTTTAATGCCTGAATGTCGGTTATATTTTGAGTAACCTCGAGGCACCCTATATACTTGCCTGATTTGCCTCTAAGAGCATAGTACTCGATAAGAATCCTTTGCTTACCTTTTCCCTCTAAAGGAAGGTCTATCCAGAATCTCGCCTTCTCCCTTTCTCCTTTCTTCATCTCCAAAAGTATTTTTTCTACTTTGCCCAGGCTTTTTTGAGGATGACAATCACGGACGTCCCTGCCAACTACACCAACAGGTCTTTTAAATATCCTCGTTGTATGCTTGTTCCAGGCAAGAACTCTATCGTTTTTGTCCAACACCGAGAACTCAAACGGCACCGTATCCAAAAGCGCCTGCAAAACATCACCGGTTAAATTACCTATCATTTATGCCTCCCTATTAAAACGCGATACGATATTAATAATTTAACTAACAATAAAGGCAAGTCAAGCACCCTACACCAAAATTAATCTCACATAGAGCCACAAAGAATACAGAGTTTTTTTTGTTCTTACCATTCAACTGATCCGAAGGATCCGTCCAACTATTTTACCATTTTTCAATTTATCAATTTAACCAGGATTCGCAGAATCCGCACACCATGGACGGAACTTTTTCCCAATCTTTTCGTCTTTATGTATGGAACTTAAGTAAACAATCTTAAAAAAGGAGGAATTTATGATTAAGAAAGATTTAGTGAGTTATGATCCGTTAGATAGGTTTTTTGATATTAGAGAAGACTTTGACAGTGTAATGAAGGATTTTTTAAGAGGTTTCAGTGTTCCTGTATCAAGCAGAGGAGTCTTTCCGCTGGCAGATGTCAAGGAAGACGAAGATAAGTATACGGTTACTGTAGAAGTGCCGGGAATCGACAAAAAGGACCTGAAAATTAAAGTAAAGGAAAACAGCCTTCTTGTAGAAGGCGAGAAAAAAGAAGAAACAAGGGAAGAGAACGAGTCCTACCTTAGAGTGGAAAGATCCTACGGGAATTTCCGAAGGGCATTTAGCTTTGCATCTGATTTGGACGAAAAAAAGGTGAACGCCGAGTTTAAAGACGGAATCTTAACCATTACACTGCCGAAAACAGAAAAAGAAAAACCTAAAGAGATTGAAATAAAAGTTAAGTAAGAAAAACTACAATAAGAACCAAAAGAGGGCTGTGTAAACAGCTCTCTTTTTTTTATAAATTTCTTCCATTCTTCGATTTAGCGATTCGAAATAAACTCGAAGAATTTATTTACTCTTTCCTTACCCCAATCTAAGGTTTTGTATTAGTACTGCTATACTAAGACTATGAAATCAAGTCATTTACTTGCTCTTGACAATTCGGCAAAGCTTATTATTATTGACTGCTTAACTCGTTCGAATAACGCTTTAATGATGGCTTTTTACATTTTACGCGTAGATATAGTAGAGAGGGGGTTTTAATTGAAATTTGGATTTTTTGATGACAAAGAAAGAGAATATGTAATTACCTCACCCAGAGTTCCCTACCCATGGATCAATTATCTTGGTTACGACGGCTTCTTTTCTCTAATTTCCAATACTGCCGGTGGTTACAGTTTTTATAAAGATGCAAGATTGAGGAGAATAACCCGATATCGTTACAATAATGTTCCCGTCGACGACGGTGGAAAATACTTCTATATCAACGATAACGGTGACGTATGGTCACCTGGCTGGAAGCCCGTAAAGGCGGATTTGGATAAATATGAATGCCGCCATGGTCTGGGTTATACAAAAATCAACGGTGTAAGGAATAATCTTGAAGCAGAGATTCTCTATTTGGTTCCACTCGGTTTCAATGGAGAAGTTCAGAGGTTACGCCTAACAAATAAATCTAATTCCACGAAAAAGTTCAAGCTTTTTTCATTTGTTGAATTCTGCCTCTGGAATGCTTATGATGATATGACTAATTTCCAGAGAAATTTTTCCACAGGCGAAGTAGAAATTAAAGATTCCGTCATATACCATAAAACAGAGTACAGAGAAAGAAGAAATCATTTCGCTTTCTATTCTGTAAATTCAGCTATCGAAGGCTATGATACCCAGCTGGAAGATTTTATGGGTCTATACAATGGATTCTCATCTCCGGATGCTGTAATTGAAGGTAAGCCGCGAAATTCAGAAGCACACGGATGGCAACCAATAGGTTCTCACTGTATAGAAGTCGAACTTAAAGCCGGAAAAACAAAGGATTATATATTTATTCTTGGCTATGTCGAGAACGATACAAAAGATAAATGGGAAAGTCCGGGAATTATAAATAAAAAGAAAGCGGAAGAAATGATCTCTAAAATAAAAACTTCCGAAGAAGTAGACAAGGAGTTGGCTGCTATTAATAAGTACTGGGATGACCATCTTTCCGTTTATGAAATAGAGCATCCTGATGATAAGTTATCGAGAATGGTAAATATATGGAATCCTTATCAGTGTATTACCACTTATAATATGTCGAGAAGCGCTTCATATTTCGAATCCGGTATTGGCAGAGGATTTGGTTTCAGAGATTCTAATCAGGACCTGCTGGGATGCATTCATCAGATACCCGAAAAATCAAAGCAGAGAATTCTCGATATTGCCGCTACACAGATGGAAGACGGAAGTGCGTACCATCAGTATCAGCCTCTTACTAAAAGAGGAAATGATGAGATAGGAGGAAACTTTAACGATGACCCTCTATGGTTGATAGCTTCAGTTTCCGATTATATAAAAGAAACAGGAGATTTTTCTATACTCGACGAATCGGTTCCTTTCGATAATGATGGAGGGAATGCAAAGAGCCTATTCGAACATTTAAAACGCTCTTTCTATCATGTTGTAAATAAACTTGGTCCGCATAAACTGCCTCTTATCGGCAGAGCCGACTGGAACGATTGTCTTAATCTTAACTGTTTTTCTACGAATCCCGATGAGTCATTTCAGACTACTGAAAATAAAGAAGGGAAAGTCGCGGAATCTATTCTGATTGCGGGCATGTTTGTTTATTACGGAAGGGAATTCGAAGACATATGTAAAAGAATAGGAAAAGAACAAGAGGCAAAAGAAGCATATAAACATATCAATAATATGATATATGTTATAAATAAACACGGCTGGGATGGTAAGTGGTTCATAAGGGCTTATGATGATAATGGGGATAAAATCGGAAGTGATGAAAACAAAGAAGGCAAGATATTTATCGAATCTCAGGGTTTTTGTATTATGGCGGGTATTGGTCTTGATGACGGAAGGGCAAAACAAACACTCGATTCGGTAAAAGAAAGACTGCTCTGTAAGTATGGTATCACTCTTCAAAATCCCGCCTATTCGAAATATTACCTCAATCTGGGAGAGATATCAAGTTATCCTCCGGGATACAAAGAAAATGCGGGCGTTTTCTGCCATAATAATCCATGGATTATGATTGCTGAGACTGTTATAGGTAGAGGTAATGAAGCTTTTGATTATTATAGAAGGATAACCCCTGCATATCTGGAAGAAAGAAGCGAAATTCATAAGACCGAGCCCTATGTATATTCCCAGATGATATCGGGTAAGGACGCATACAAAAGCGGCGAGGCGAA
>CAYRCN010000125.1:0-5429 GCA_964422805.1 uncultured bacterium
AATCGAAATCCTTTTTCATGAATCCTCCCCTTGATATAATAATAACCGGATTTTCAGCCCTGGATATTACTTTAATAAAATCTTCCTCTTTCAATCGTACTATTGAGCCGGAAGCTTTAATTGCGTTTGCGATTGCGGCAGCGGCAGCAGCTCCTCCTCCATTCATTTTTAACCTCCTTTTTTTATATTATTCAATTTTCAATATTATATTCAATAAAATTAAAGCACACAAAAAAAGCTTACAACAAAGTGGTTTTTGTGTGCTTTATTGATGTTATCTTTGAAGTTAAATACTAAGTTTTATTCCGCCTCTTATAGGAATATGAGTGATGTTTCCGCCTTCCATGAATATAATTCCGTAACCGGTTTCGGCAAAAACACCGATTAGTCCCATATTGAAACTTGCTCCTGTATAAGCGAGGAAACCATAATCTGTCGATGAAGAGCTGTAATGTATAATGCCGGACATATTAGTTGATGTGGTCGCTATTTCTACACCGGCGCCGGCATAAAGAGACGCAGGAGAAAGTGGAGGGGAGATTGAATATTCAAGTCCAATTAGAACAAAAACAAGGGAAATTTCAGTTGTGAGGTCTCCAAGCACCGTTTCTTGTGTTCGGGATTTCCATGCATATTCAAAGCCTCCGCGTAAACCTATCGGAAGAATTGGTGGAGAGAAACTGGCAGTGAGTCCAATTGCGGGATAATTTTGCATATCTCCTTCTTCCGCTGATTCATCGACACTTATTTTCCACATTTCGACACCACCGGTTCCTCCGACTGACAGTCCGAGTATTCCGGCAGAAAGTGGAACACTTATTAGCAACAGAACAAAACATAATCCAAACTTTTTCATATAGCCTCCTTTTTTAGGTTTGCTATTGACGAAATCATAAGATTTTTAAAAAGAAATGTCAAGGGTTTACTTGACATAAACTTGGGAATTCTTATACTTATCTTTAGCATTTTAAGAAATTCTTTATATTTTAATTAAAAAAGGGAGGATAAATTATGAAGATACGTTTAATGTTTTTATTTAGTTTTACTGTTACCCTTATAGGAATTTTTTGTTTTGCCGAGGATGATATTTCGAAAAAAGTTACGGATGAAGCTATTGATGCGCGTATAGCTGAAATCAGGATGGGTGATATAATCGTAAAGACAGAACCTGGCGCGGACGTTAAGATTGAACAGGTACGTCATGAGTTTCTTTTCGGCGCAGCGATTACCGATAACTTGGCTGAAAAATCCGGAACTCCCATGTCGGATAAGGACAGAAAGAAATTTCTGGAAATTCTTGAAAATAATTTTAACTACGCTGTCCATGAAAATGCTTTGAAATGGTATGACACTGAAGTGGAGTATAAGAAAGTCGATTATTATTTAGCGGACAGAATTTATGAACTTTGCCGTGAGCGTAATATAACTATGAGAGGGCACTGTGTATTCTGGGCAAAGGATAAATATATTATGCCCTGGTTAAAGGAGCTTGATAATGACGAGCTCCGAGCAGCTGTGGTTCGCCGGGCAACCGATGTCGCTAAACATTTTAAAGGCAGGATAGACGAATTCGACCTCAACAATGAAATGATCAACGGCGATTTCTTCCGCCGTCGCCTTGGATATGGTATTGTCAATGAAATGGCGTGGATGGTTAAGGCGGCTAATCCTAACGTGAAGTTATATGTGAATGATTATGGTGTTCTTGTTGAGAATGGTTTTAATAAAAGCTCTTACATAACTCAAATTGAGAATCTTCTCGCGAATGGAGTCCCAATCGATGGAATTGGATGTCAGGCGCATTTCGTAACCTCAAGGGAAAATAATTCCACCGCCAAAGCCGCTACTACATCAGAACATGTTCAAAAAACTCTCGATGAATTGTCAAAATTCGGTCTTCCAATAAAGATTACCGAATGTCTGGTTTCTGCGGATACGGAAGAAGGTAAAGCTGAAGAACTAACTAGATTTTTCCGGCTTTGTTTTGCGCATCCGAGTGTTGAGGCAATTATTATGTGGGGTTTTTGGGAGGTGGGGCACTGGGTTCCCGAATCGGCAATGTGGAAGAAAGACTGGACTCCCACTCTTCAGGCTCTTGCTTACCGAGATCTTGTATTTAATAAGTGGTGGACTAAAGTATCCGGAAACGCTGATAAAAAAGGCATATACAAAACCGATGCTTTTTACGGTGATTATTTAATTACTTCAAATGGGCAAACAAAAAAAGTAACACTGAGCAAGAAGGACAAATCGATAGAGGTTAATTTTAAATAAGGAAACAGTATAACATATGGAATCTAAACTTTATATTAAGTTATCTTTTTTTGTTTGTTTTTTATTTTTTGTATGGTTTGTACCGGGTTTTCTGGAAGCCGCGGGTCCTTCAGAAATTCACGTATGGGAAATGAAAGAAATAACCCTTAAAACAGAGAAACATTATGATAACTATTATAAGGAGATAGAATGCTGGGTAGACCTTGAAGGACCTGGTTTCTCTAAACGGGTTTACGCTTTCTGGGATGGGGATAATATTTTCCGTGTGAGGATAGTTGCAACTGCGCCGGGTAAGTGGGCTTACCAGAGCGGCTCAAATAAAAAGGATGATAAAGGACTTAATAATCAAACCGGAGAATTTAATGCTGTGGCATGGACCGAAGAAGAAAGGAAAGAGAATCCTAACCGCCACGGATTTATTCGTCCGACAGCAAACGGTCATGCATTACAATACGCTGACAGAACTCCTTTCTTTCTTGTCGGAGATACATGGCTTGCCGGGAGTACCTGGAGGTTGCCTTTCAGGGGTGTTGCCGCTACAGAAAATTATGTACCGGGACCCGGCATCGGTTTTGAAGATGCAGTAGCTTATCGCAGAAGGCAGGGTTTTAATTCCGTTAGTATGATTGCTTGCTTTCCTAACTGGGAATCCGATTACAATCCCAGCACTTACGCCGATAAGAAGGGCATTTATCTCAGAAACGCGTGGGAGAAATTCGACTACCCGGTAAAGGGAGATGAATTAACCGCAAAAAATATGCGGGATGAATACGGTAATCGCCCTTTTCAAATGTCTACCGAACACAACGGCGTCGCAGATTTCGATCGAATCAATCCTGCATATTTCAAAAGTCTGGATAAAAAAATGCGGCATTTATCTGATGAGGGTTTTGTGCCTTTGTTGGAAACCGTGAGAAGAGATAACTGCCCGGCTTGGAAGGCATATTTCGATTTTAATGAATCATACGCAAGGTATGTACAGTATCTTATCTCAAGATATGGCGCATACAATATAATCTTCAGCGGGATTCATCTCGATTGGATTCCGAAAGAGTACAGCCTGACCGCTTTGGAGTTCAACAGGGTATTGACTTATCATTTTAGGAAATACGGTGCGTTGCCTTTTGGACAGCCCCACACAACCCTGATAAATAATTCCACATACACTCAGTTTGGTCATGGTGAAGATTGCCCATGGCTCACCATGCACAGCGTTGGTAATAAACCTCGGGACCACCGAGTTTCCGATTCGATAGAAATACTTTTTAATCTCGAACCTGCGTACCCTGCTATCAATTTTGAACCGTATTATACGGGCTGGGACCATGAAATAAATATGCCGAATGGTGAACGACCAGAGGCTAATTCCGCCCGAGATAATTATTTCTCTCGCGCGCAGATGTACGGTTCGGTTCTTTCGGGAGGACTTTCCGGACATGTTCATGGCACATCCGCTTATGATATAACTACGACCGGTGAACCTGACGGTATGCGTCATCACTTCTGGGATGCGTTGAAATTTAAATCCGCGTCTTATATGCAGCACCTGAGCGCATTTATTTTATCTGAAGGTAATAAGTATAAACAATTAGAGCCTCGCCACAGAAATATACATCCTCGAAAGGCACCCGATAGCCCGGAAAAAGGCTTAGACGGTTGGGCTTACATGATGTGTACTCCAGCAAAGGATTTTGCCCTTCTTTATTTTGAGAACCAATCGGTCCTTCCTAAATTGAGTGGTTTTAAAGAAAATACATCATATAATTTCAGGTGGTTCAATCCCCGTAATGGCGAATGGCTTAAGAGCATGGTTGTTAAATCGGATGAAAAAGGTTTCTTGAGCTTGCCTTCTTTCCCCGACGGAAAAAATACATCTTCAACCGACTGGGCTGCTAAAATTATTAAATATTAGTTAGTAACTAAATACTGCTATAGTTAATAAAAAAGACTGATATGGAGGTATGTTATAAAGATGAACTCAAAACAATTAAAAAATAGAATAAAAATTATTTCTCTTTGCTTTTTAATAATAATTTTCTTAGTCGGATTTTTTTCGTGTAAAAAATGCGAACTGAATGAATCCGAAATATTCTGGGCGGAAGATAATTCACCGGAAAAGATAGGGAGAATGGTCATAGGTGATTTGTTTACGAGGAACGATTTTATGATGTATGTGACTGATTTCTGGACCGGTATTCATTATGCGGAAGCCTGCACTGGTTTTGGTGCTGCACGCTTAGCCGTTTTATTAAATGATTCGGATATTGTTGATAGATTATCAGACCGTTATATGTCGGTAATAGAGGATAGTCTGCACATGGGCTCTTCGCATGTGGATGCAAATGTTTACGGGATATTGCCTTTAGAATTGTATATGCAAAACGGAGAAGAAAGATTTTTACAACAGGGGCTTGAGTTGGCTGATGGGCAATGGAAGGATACTTTGGGTGATGGTTTGACAAGTCAGGTAAGATATTGGATTGATGATTTATGGATGATTGGCAGTTTACAGGTTCAGGCATACAGGGCTACTGGTAATGAAATATATCTCAAGAGAGCGACAAAGGTTATTGATTCTTACCTTAAAAAGTTACAGCGTCCGAACGGTTTATTTTATCATGGAGAAAATTCTCCTTTTTTCTGGGGGAGAGGTAATGGTTGGGCTGCGGCAGGATTGGCAGAATTGTTGTCTGAACTTCCTGAAAGCAATCCATATTATTCATCGATTTTGGAAGGGTATAAAAAGATGATGAATGCATTACTCAAATATCAGGCTGAAGATGGTATGTGGAGGCAGTTAATAGATAAAGAGGAAGCATGGGAGGAGACTTCATCTACAGCAATGTTTGGATATGCTATAACAGTGGGCGTTAAAAGAGGGCTTTTGCCAAAAGATAAATTTACCCCTGTTTATCAAAAGGCATGGAAGGCTTTGGTGGAGTACATCGATGAAGATGGAAAGGTAACCGACGTTTGCGCCGGTACCGGGAAGGGCAATAATATAGATTATTATCTTGATCGTCCGCGTAACATCGGAGATTTGCACGGTCAGGCTCCGGTTTTATGGTTCGCTTATAGCTTGTTGGCAAAATATTAGGTATTAGAATTACTATGTCAACCCTCTGGTTTAATTACGCCGATTTTCTAGCTAGCCT
>CAYRCN010000126.1:0-5428 GCA_964422805.1 uncultured bacterium
TAGAAGCATCAAGAGTGCCGCATGATATAAAAGGGCTTTCTTCGATTGTAGATGAGATGCAGAAGCTTTCCAATGATTATTCGAAATTAAGTGACAAATTGTGGCGGTTTTTTAACCCGGTGAACGAGAAAATCGAGGACTTAAGAAGGACAACTCTAACGATTGATAATACAATAAGTAGACTTAAGGATATCGTTAACGAAAGTGAGGTTGCATTTCAAGAAAATAAAGACCAAATAGAAACTTTGACAGAGGTTTCTTCAAGTATTAGACCTTTCATTGATAAACAGGAAGATGTGATTGGAGAAATTGGTAATTCTTTTGTTGCAGTAGTCGAAGCGTTGAAAAAGTACACAGAAGCTACTGAAGAGCTTGAGAAGAATTTAGATAAAGAGAAAAGTTTAACCGAGAATCTTACTCAGGATCATAATTGGAAAAACCTAAGTGCCTTCGAAGTTATGGAAAAGGATAGCGAATCGGCCCTTAGGATCTATCTTCAGAAAATTCCGGTTTCTTTGCACCCTTACAAATTTGAGGATCCCTTGACAAACGAAATCATTTATCTTTTACATAGAGGATTATTTGATTTAGGCATGAGAGGTCAGGTTTATCCTTTAATGTTAGAAAGGTGGGAGCTATCGGAAGATGTTAAAAGGTGGGATTTTACATTAAGGGAAGATATTAAGGATCATAAAGGAAGAAAAATTGATTCCGAAGATGTCAAATTTACGCTCGAAAGATTAAAAGAAAGTGATAAAATCAGCTCTTTTGTTTTGATTGATGAAATAGAAATTAAAGGCAAATATTCCCTTTCGGTTAAATTAAGTGAAATTAATATGTCTTTTCTTTCAGATTTAGCGAAACTCAATTCGTCTATAATGGCAAAAGATTCCGATGAGAATGGCATTGTAGGTATAGGACCATTTAAATTGCAAAATTGGAAAAAAGAAGAAAAAATAGTTTTGGAATCCTATTCAGACTATCTCGCAGGTAAACCTTATTTATCGAGAGTTATTTTTACGGTTGGGGGCGATCCTGTGGAAGAATTCAAGAGTGGTGTATTTGATATTGTAAGGGTTCCTTCGGAATCTGTTTCCAGCATTAAAATTGATAAGGACTTAAGTAAAAATTTATTTTCGTCCGTTGGTTTGAATATGAATTACCTTGGCTTTAACTTTAATATGAAGGAACTTCCTTTTAATAATAAGAAGGTTCGTCAAGCGATGAATCACGCAATAGATAAAGAGGTTATTATAGAAGAGACCTCTTCAGGTTTTGGTGAAATTCCAAAGGGTCTGTTCCACTCAGGATTTAACACATATAATCCTGAAATAGAAGGATATGAATATAATGAGGCGAAAGCAAAGAAGCTTCTTGAGGAGGCGGGTTTTGACGGAGGTTTACCTGAGACATATACTCTCTCAGTTTATGATTCTCCCATTATGATTAAAAGAGCCGAATTTATAAAGGAGGCTTTTTCCGGTATTGGAGTTACTTTGAAAATCGAGAAAAATCCCTGGGGAAAATTCACAAAAAAAGTTAAAGAGGGGAAAGTACAGTTGTTTTTGAGTAGCTGGGTTCCTGATAGTGTTGATCCTAATGATTTTTTGTTTTCTCTTTTCCACTCTTCCCAGGCTGGTAAAGGAAATTTAACGTTTTATTCCAATAAAGTTCTTGATAACAAAATAAAAGAGGGAATGAGAGAAATAAATCCAGTTCGTAGGAAAAAATTATATCAGGAGTCGGAAAAGATGATAGTAGAAGAAGCCCCTTTTGTTTTTCTTGATTACGATATAAATTTTTTACTGGTTAGTGATAGAGTTTTTGGTGTCCGATCAGGTTTGCTGAATCGCTTACATTATGAATGGGTTGGAGTTGAATAGTGGAATTTTTGAGCTTTACTTTAGAAGATAAATTCTTTGGCATACCGCTAGAAAATGTAAAGGAAATTGTCGAAGAAAAAGAAATAACTCCGGTTCCTTTATCGAGTGATTATCTTGAGGGAGTAATGAATCTCCGTGGAGAACCTATCACGGTGATAGATTTGAGGAAGAAGATAGGCCTCACGGGTACATCTACCTCACGTGAAATTATACTCTGTATCATTAATGGTATGGTAGTAGGCTTAAGACCGGACAGAGTCCTTGATATCCATGAGGTTGCTGGTTCAGAAATAAAAAATGTCCCTTCAAGCTTAAAAGGGGAAATAGAGTCAAGGTACATGAAGGGAATTGTGAAATTGAAAGAAAAATATATAATTATTGACATAAAAGAATTAATTTGATGTAAGGAGGGAAAAATGAGCGCAAGGATTTTAGTAGTGGATGATGCAATATTTATGAGGAAAATGTTGGCGGATATACTTCAGAAAGGCGGTTACGAGATCTGCGATGAAGCCGGAAACGGTAGTGAGGCCGTTCAGAAATACGAGAAGAATAAACCGGATCTCGTTACTATGGACATAATAATGCCTGATATGAGCGGAATAGAGGCAATTAAAAAAATAAAAGAATTAGATTCCGAAGCCAAAATTGTGGTTGTGAGTGCTATGGGACACCAGAGTTTGGTTGTCGAAGCTATCCAGGCTGGAGCGAAGGACTATGTGGTCAAACCTTTTCAACCTTCACGAGTCATAGAAGCAGTTCAGAGGGTTTTAAAACTGTAAGCGAAAATTTATGGACGAGCAGAGAGCAGAGTATATAAAACTATTTAAAGAAGAGAGCAGTGAGTATTTAAGCAAACTGAATAAAATAATTGTCGAACTTGAGAAAGAACCCGACAATAAGAAAATAACTGCTGAGGTTTACAGGATTTTCCACACGCTGAAAGGAATGGCTGCTTCGCTTGGTTATACTGAAATAGAAACCATTTCTCATGACCTTGAAGAGAAAATGGAGGTTTTCAAAGAAGGAGAAAAAGGAAAGGTTGATGCTGATATTATAGATGAAGTGTTTAAAGGTATTGACAGAATAGAAAGTCTTTTGGCAACACTAGAGAAACAAGAGAAAACCGGAGAAGAGGCAAGTCTAGAAATTGGTGATCTGCCCTATCTTGAAATTTTACTCAAAGAGGATGTTTCCCTCCCGGCTGCGAGAGCGGCTGTAATTATTCAAAGAATACAAGAAAAGACGAAAATTGAAAGTGTGGATCCTCCTTACGAGGAAATTAAGTCCGGTAATATTGGGAGAATATTAAAAGTTCGTTGCGCCGAACCCGAAAAGATTATAGACTTAATTGCTTCCATTGATGAAGTCGAAACAGTTAAATTTGAGGATAAAAAAAGTTCAGGAAGAACTTCGCCCAGCGGGATTGAAGGTATAAGAGTTAACGTGAATATGCTGGATAGAATGCAAAATCTTGTTGGTGAATTGGTTGTTACTACCTCTCAGTTATCCGAAATTATTAGAAGTTTTGGTGAAGAAAAATTTCAGGGGGTTTTAGACCTTCATAGTAGAAGTGTGAAGGAATTACAGGAAGTTATTACCAAGATCAGACTGGTCCCCCTATCATTGATTTTTGATAAATTTCCGAGATACGTCAGAGATTTGAGCAGGAATTTAGGAAAAGAAGTAAATATTGAAATTTTCGGAGCGGATATCGAAGTTGATCGTTCTCTTCTTGAAGGCATCAGTGATCCTCTAATTCATCTTATTAGAAATTCTGTTTCTCATGGTATTGAGTCTCCCCAGGAAAGAGAAAAATTAAACAAACATAGAATTGGGAAAATAACTGTTTCGGCGAAAAGCGTAAAGGGAGATATATTGATACAGATAAGCGATGACGGGAAAGGAATAGATGAAAAAGAGGTTGTCTTTGTTGCATTCAAGAGGGGTTTGGTAGAAGAAGAGGAAATGGAATCTCTTTCAAAAGGAGAAATATTAAGATTTTTATTTACTCCGGGATTTACAACCAAGGAAAAAGTTGATAAGGTTTCCGGACGAGGCGTTGGATTAGATGTGGTGCGAAAACTTGTACGCTCTGTAGGAGGAAGCGTTAATATAACTACCGAAAAAAATAGAGGAACAACAATATCAATGAAAATGCCTCTTTCTATGTCAATAATTAAAGTTTATCTGCTTGGTTTAGATAAGCAGTTGTTCGCGTTGCCTATGACTTTCGTTGATGAAACGTTGACAGTTTCAAAGAATTCTGTGTCGCGTCTTATGGGAAAAGAAGTAATGTTGCTTCGTAGAGAAATTCTTCCTGTTTATCGTCTTTCCGACATTCTAAGGCAACATTCTTCAAGTAATGGAAACCAACATGCGCCATGTGTAGTTGTGGAAATAGAAAATGACCGTTTTGCCATTGTAGGGGGAACTTTTAGAGGAAGTATGGAAGCAGTTGTCAAGCCTTTACCTTCGCCAATCGATAGAATTAAAGGATACATAGGGATTACAATGATTGGGGACGGAAGACCTTGTTTGATTTTGGACTTGCCTGCTTTAAGATATAGGAGGAGTTATGAAAATACAGGACCTTAAAGATTTACAATTGGATGGTATAAAAGAGGCTGCCAATATTGGTGGAGGGCATGCAGCTACGGCTTTAAGTCAAATGTTAAATAAGCAAGTCGAAGTGAAAGTACCGGAAATCGAAATTTTTCCCATTGAAAAGACATCCGAAATATTAAACCTAAAAGGTAGTATTGCTGTTGCTGCTCTTACTAAATTTTTCGGTGATGCTACTGGCAGAAATCTTGTAGTATTGGACGATAAAGATGCGAAACTTCTTGTTGGTATTTTACTTGATAAAGAGATATCAGACTATTCGGAAATTGACGAAATGGGAATTTCTTCGATCAAAGAGGTAGCTAATATCCTTTGCAGTTCTTATCTTAGCGCAATATCTGAATTTCTTGGCCTTATGCTGTTACCTTCAGTGCCGATAATTGTATGGGATGATTTCCGGTCGATAATTTCAAGTGCTTATCTCGAATTTACTGCAGGAGAAGAATTCGTCTTCTGCGTAAAAAGTATCTTTCATTTTAAAAACACTGATAGTCACCTTGAGACTTTCCTTCTATTAATACCAGATTCTGAAAGTCTGAGTAATATTTTAAAGGCGATGAATCTCTTATAAATCTTTAAAATGGAAATATCCGAACAAGAAAAGAAGCTATTAAAATTATTTTCTAAGAAAATTGAGCCTACCGATTCAGGCTCACATAATAATCTTGCTGTTGTTTACTATAATAAAGGTTTAGTGAAAGAAGCTGTAGAAGAGCTAAAAAAAGCGCTTGGAATTGATCCACATTTCACTCTGGCTAAGAATAACCTTGATTATATATATAGAAGCACCGGATTCTATGACGAGCAAATCGAGAGGTTGAAAAACAAAATGGAGCGAGAGCCGGACGACGATGAATCCAGACTCGAACTGGCAAGAGCTTATAAGAGTATAGGTAATTATTACGAGGCTATAAACCAAT
>CAYRCN010000127.1:0-5424 GCA_964422805.1 uncultured bacterium
AATCACCCGGAAACCGGAACTCCCATCAGCCACATAAGCGTAATTACCTGAAACCGCTACGTCATATGCACAGCCGGGCGTCTCGTACGAACCTATCTTCTCCGGATTTGCAGAATCGGCAATATCCCATATTTCAATACCGACTCCTCCCGCCGCGATGTAAAGTCTCTTGGTGGATTTTTCGTAAAATAAACCATCTATAATACCTCTTGTGTGTATCTTCTCGGATAATTTAACCGGATTTCCCGGAGTAGAGACATCGAGGATGTAAACTCCGCCTCCTGAACCGCAAAACGCGAGATTCCTCGCCGAGTCAGCTTCCACGGTATATGTGTAGCTAAATGGCCAGTTACCCACAAATCTTACGTTCAAAGAATCGAATCTTTCACTCGAGATTTCTCCCCTTGTTATTTCCCGGATATCCCTCTCGTTCAAATTCTCAAGGTTCATGTTAGAAAAAGAGCCTGTCGGATCTTCTTTAAATAGAGATAACTCTCCGATGATTAGTTCGTTCATCGGGAGGACAGTAAGAAGGAATAACAACAGACTATACATATAAAACCCTCCTTTTAGTATGTATAAAAACGTTTATCGTTTTTATCTAAATTTCGTTATTTTCGCCGGTGCAAAACCTTTTACCCTTACGAAATAAATACCGGGAGCCAGGTCAGCCCCGATATTTACAGGGGAAGAATTATAAATTATTGTTTTTTCTCTTACTCTTCCGGTTATGTCGAACACATTAAGCGTTGTCGGGAATTCTGCGCCGGAAAGTGCCACCTCGGCTGTACCCAGGAAAAGATTTTGGTTAACTTTTAGGACTTTTTCTCCATCTTTATATTCTACCTCGATTCCAGAAAGTAAATTCCGGTATATCTGTAAACCGGCATCATAATCCGCCACATATGCATAATCCCCTGAAACCGCTACGCCCCATGCCTCGCCGGGTGTATCATAATAACCCGCCTCTGTCGGGTCTTCCGGGTTGGAAATGTCAATTACACGAAACCCGGATCTCCCATCAGCCACGAATGCGTAATTTCCTGCAACCGATACGCTGAGTGCCCCGCCGGGTGTATCGCATGAACCCGCCTCACTCGGGTGTTCCGGGTCGGAGATGTCGACTACCCGGAGTCCGAAATAATTATAAACCGCATACAAATAATCCCCTGAAACCGCTACGTCCTCTACCCTGCCTGGTATAGCGTATGAACTAACCTTCCACGGATTTTCCGGGTCGGAGATGTTAATCACATGCAGGCCGGAATCCATATCAGCCACGAACGCATAATCCCCTGAAACCGCTACACCATGGGCCCAGCCAGGTGTATCGAAAGAATCCGCCAGGGTGGGGTTTGAGGGAGTGGAGATATCTATTATCTGTAGACCGGAATTCCAATCAGCCACATATGCATAATTGCCGGAAACCGCTACGTCATATGTATAATCGGGTGTATCGAAATGACCTATCTCGCTTGGATTTTCCGGGTCGGAGATTTCGATTACCCGTAAACCAGAAACGTAATCAGCCACGAATGCGTAATCCCCGGAAACCGCTACGGAAAGCGCCAAGCCTGGTGTATCGTAATAACCCGTCAGGGTGGGGTTTGAAGGCGTGGAGATGTCTATTACCTGTAGATTAGCATAGTCAGCCACGAATGCGTAATCCCCTGAAACCGCTACACCATATGCCCAGTAGGGTGTATCGTATGAACCCGCCACAGTGGTGTTTGAAAGTGTGGAGATATCTATTATCTGTAAACCGGAACCGCCGTCAGCCACATAAGCGTAACTACCTGAGACCACTACGTTCCATGCATGGCCTGGCGTATTGTAATAACCCGCCTCAGTGGGGTTTGAGGGAGTGGAGATGTTTATTATCCGCAGACCAGAACCATAATCTGCCACAAATGCGTAATTACCGTAAAGCGTTATGTTAAAGGCGGAACCGGGTGTATCGCATGAACCCGCCAGAGTGGGGTTTGAAAGTGTGGAGATATCTATTACCTGTAGACCGGAACCCTCATCTGCCACATACGCATAGCTACCCGAAAGCGCCACGTCCCATGCCCAGCCGGGTGTATCGCATGAACTCATATAACTCGGGTGTTCCGGGGCGGAGACATCAATTACCTGGAGACCGGAATCCCCGTAAGCCACGAACGCGTAATCACCTGAAACCGCTATGCCAAGCGCATTACTGGGTGTATCGTAAGAACCCACTTCAGTGGGGTTTGAGAGTGTTGAGATATCTATTACCCGTAGACCCATCCACCCATCCGCCACATATGCATAATTACCAGAGACTGCTACTTTCCATGCCTCACCCGGGGTGTCGTACGAACCTAACTTCTCCGGATTTACAGAATCTGCAATATTCCATATTTCGATACCGACTACTCCCGCCGCGATGTAAAGTCTCTTGGTGGATTTTTCGTAAAGTAGGCCGTGAACAACACCTCTTGTTCTAATTTCAGATAATTTAACCGGACTTCCCGGAGTAGAGACATCAAGGATGTAAATTCCGCCTCCTGAACCACAAAATGCGAGATTTCTTGCCGAATCGATTTCCGCGGCATATGAGTAGCCAAATGGCCAGTTACCGACGAACTTAACATCAAGGGAATCGAATCTTTCACTAGAGATTTCTCCCCTTGTTAATTCCCGGATATCCATCTCATTCAAATTTTCAGGGTTCATGTTGGAAAAAGAGCCAGCAGGATTTTCTTTAGATAGGGATAACGCTCCGATTATTAGTTCGTTCATCGGGAAGACAGTAAGAAGGAATAATAACAGACTATACATATAAAAAACCTCCTTTATATTATATTATGTAATGTGACTATTATACGCGAAAAATTAAAAAAGTAAAGCGTTTTTAGTTAATAAATCAGGGCGCGGGATGATCAGGGAGAAGGTAATAGGTTTTAGGTCTTTGGTTTAGGTCAAAAACTGACAGCAAACCAGGATTTGGAATTTAGTTCCTGGTTCGTAGTTAAAAGTTAGATTAAAACTAAAGAAATCCAAAGAATCTGCGTTTATCTGCGTCCTTTTTTAGGATTTGGGATTTGGGGTATAGGATTTAGTAAAAACAAAAAACTATTCGTGATATTTGTGTGATTTGTTGTTAAACTAAGCTCTTTGCCTTTCGCCTTTGGCTATTAGCTTAAAACAACAAAAAAACTTTGTGTTCTTTGTGGCTTTGTGTGAGAATCTTTTTTTAGAATTTTGCCTTGAGATAGCAATTCAATATGAAAGACCCTACACTTTCCGAAGAGAATTCATCTGTTTCCTCACCGGAAACAGGAAAATAAATCCCCGCTAAAAAATCCACTCCGTGAAGAACCTCGTTTTCTATATAGGCGGCAAGAAGAGCGCTCTCGTCATCGAGATTGATGATGGCGCTACAGCCTATACTTCTTCCCAGAGGCACAAAGTGAAAAGCATTTAAAAACAGGTATTGAGTGCCCGTAAGAGATAAACCCTCTCTTGGCGACTGATACCTTTCCCCTCCGTTGTATAGATATTCAGCCATAACCATAAAGTTGCTGAGACTGTAATCGAAACCTGTCGCGCTGGTTACATTTATACTATCATCCTGCCCTATCTCAAATAAAGTTTCGTTAAAAAGAGATATTCCTAAATCCCCTTTAAAGCCAAATCCAGGCAGAAAAGTTTCGTTCTCCCCTTCATATAAACAAATAACGCTGTAGTCAAAAGAACCCAGATGGGAGGTCAAATTTAAAAGATGAGATGAAGAGGCAAGCTCTGCTTCGGGTGTGCATACATATTCCAGAGAAGTCATGGGAGTGAGAAATTTTCGAAGGCGTATTCCGTCTATACCTTTATAAATAACGCTCTCCCTGAAGAATTGAGGTCCCAGAAAAACATTCAGAGGTTGAAAGAAATTTGTGTAATGATACTGGGGTAAAAACCTTCCTAATGTTAAATTTATGTCGAATAGACTCGTCTCGAAGCTTAACCTCTGGATATCAAACTCTTCCCGGATAGACGTATCAGGCTGAGTAAGAAGTGAGAAGGAAAGATTCGTTTCTAATTCAAAATCGTCTTCGGAGGGTTTGAGCATTTTTAAATAAAAAAGGTTGAGGTCGAAGTACTGCCACTCTCCGCCTCTACGCAAAACCGCTAAATTATTATAGTACGTTCCGTATGTGTTTATCTCAGGATACGCGAGAAAGGGAACCAGCAGAAACCCAACGAGTCCAAAGATTTTTCTTATCATTCTAAGAGATTCTTTCTTGAAAAAATTTCTTCGGGAATTTTAACATTAAGTTTTAGATCTTTTAGCTCGAACACAGTTGAAGACCCCTTTCGTAGTTCATCGCGCATTTCCATTTTAACCGGATAGTTCTTGCTGTCTATCTTCCTTGTTTCCAGCACTTCCGCGCTTTTCATCAGTTTTCCGGACAGAGCATAGAACTCGTATTTATAGGGGATGAAATCCTCTTTCCCCACCCATATTTTTTGTTTGGCATAGGGGGCATCTTCTTTATCCGATTCTAAATCCAGAATGTAGCAAATTTTATCTCTAATCTCTTCTTCTCCCGCGATAGTCACTTCGTAGATTTCACTCAATTTATAGCTTTCCATCATATCTTTGAAACTGAAGTCGGAGCCCATTATACTTCTTTTAAGCAGATGACCGGATATTTTTATTACATCACCCTCTTCCGCGATCCAAAGTTCATTTTTAATTTTCAGATACCTGACTCCTATATCTTCTCTGTTTGTAAACTCCACAAAAGCTTTTTCATCTCCAACAGACCAGCCTTTAAAAGTTTTTACGAAGCTTTTGTCCCCTTTATTTATTATAAATTCACCGGTATAAACCATCGTTTCCGCGTATATATTATCCTCTGCCTTTTTCAGTATCTCTAACCCCGTAAGTTCTGCGGCTCTAAGGGGTATACACATGAGAAGAGAAAAGAAAAATGAAAGAAAATTTCTCATATTAATCCTCCTTTTAGGTGGCTCTAAGCGCCCTTATAGGATCGACTTTTACCGCTTTAAACGCAGGTATAGAGGCAAAAATTATGGTTACCAGAAAACCGAAAATAAAACTAAAGATCACTGTTTGCCACTGTACCCGCAGATAAATCACATTAGAAATATTCATTTCCGACATTGTTTCTCCCCAAAGAGCGAGAGTATTAATCCCCACTTTGGACAAAATAAAGGCAATCAACCCGCCGGAGAGCGAACCCAGGAAACTGCCGATAATACTTAAGATACCGGCTTCCGTGACGAATAAGCTCAGAACTTCACCTTGACTCATGCCCAGTGCGGTCAGAGCTCCGATTTCCCGTTCTCTTTCATAAACGGAAATCAAAATGGTGTTTATTATAACGAAACTCGCGAGAAGAAGGAAGAAAAAATAGACCACGTTGTAAATTTGAGTCGCTA
>CAYRCN010000128.1:0-5412 GCA_964422805.1 uncultured bacterium
AGACGCCGATGTTAATCTTGTGATGGATGAGGATGGAAATTTGATTGAGATTCAATGTACGGCAGAGAGAGAACCCATAAAACAGGGGGATCTGGATCAATTGATTGAGAAAGGTAAAGAAGTGATAAAAGACCTTATCGCCAAACAAAAAAAAGCACTCGGGATTAGAGGCTAAGTAAATAAGTGAATGTGTTAGGTCTTAGGTGTTTGGTATTAGGTTTTAGTAAAATACAAATAAAGATTCTATTGTTCTAAGGTAATTTCTATGATAGACAATGAGGAGGGGGGAGGGTTCGAGACGTGGAGGGAAGAAGTCAGAAGTAATAACATAAGACTTGATACATATTTATCTAAAACCAGTCTCCCTTTCAGTAGAAGTAAAATAAATAAAAAAATAAAAGATGAAGATATTCTTGTAAACGGAGAAAGAACGAAACCGTCTTACAAGGTCAGAAAGGGAGATATTATTGAGGTGTTTTATAAAGCCATTCTGCCTTTTGAAATAAAACCCCAGGATATACCTATTTCAATTATATATGAAGATGAAGATATTATTGTTTTGAATAAGCAAAAAGGAATAGTGGTGCATCCGGCAAAAGGTAACCCAGATGGAACCCTGGTTAATGCGCTTCTGTATCATTGTTCAGACCTTTCAAAAGGTTCTGCTCTGGATAGGCCCGGGGTTATTCATAGACTTGATGAGGATACTACTGGTGTTATAGTATTTGCAAAAAGTGAAAGGGTTCACGCTAAAATCGCAGACCAGTTTCAAAGGAGAAAAGTTCGTAAAATTTATCTTGCGGTGGTCTGGGGAAAACCTCCGATGAAAGAAGGAGAAATAAGTTCTCCAATAGGCAGAAGTCCCTTCGATAGGAAATTGATGGCAGTTACTCCTTTGAACTCCAGAGATTCTATTACAAAATTTAAAGTTCTACATTCGTATGGTTTTGCTTCGATACTCAAGGTGCTGCTTGAAACCGGAAGGACTCATCAAATCAGGGTTCACTTTTCGCATTTGGGTTATCCGGTGATTGGTGACGGGGATTATGGGGGGAGAGATAAAAGAATTTTAAGAAGTATAGGGCTTGACTATACGTGCGTTTTTGATAAGATAATGGAGATTATTGATAGGCAGGCTCTTCACGCTGCATCTATTGAGTTTACTCATCCGGTGAAGAAGAAAAGAATGCGGTTTACCGCGCCAATTTATGATGACATGAAAAAACTTATTAATTTTTTAAATGAAACAGCCTCACGAAGTTAAAAGAGCTAGAAAATTTTTTATTTTAAAGAAAAGGTAAATATGTTACTATGTTAATTATAATGAGGAGTATAAAATGGGTGTTTTTTTTAATAGGAAGCTAAAAGCCAATAGCTAAAGGCAAAAAGCGAAGAGTTAATAGATGGATTTAATAATAGTTGAATCTCCGGCAAAAGCAAAGACAATAACCAATTACCTTAAGAAAACAAAGGTTATGGCAACGATGGGTCATATTAAAGATCTGCCAAAGAGTAAAATGGGTATAGATATTGATAATGGGTTCAGTCCGGATTACAAAATAATAAAAGGTAAGGGTAAAGTAGTTAAGGAAATAGTAAAAGAAAGCAAGAAGTGTGAGAGAGTTTTTATCGCGACTGATCCGGACAGGGAGGGGGAAGCAATTGCCTATCATTTGAAGGAAGAACTTCCTGTAGCTCCTGAAAGAGTTTTGTTCTATGAGATGACTAAAAGCGGCATAAATAAAGGAATTAATGAGCCGGGCGATATTGATATGAATAAGGTTTTTTCTCAAAGGGCAAGGAGAATCCTGGATAGGCTGGTAGGTTATAAGATTAGTCCTTTGCTGTGGAAGGCTATTAAAAGAGGATTATCAGCCGGGAGAGTTCAGAGTGTAGTTCTTCGTCTTATTTGTGAAAGGGAAGAGGAAATAGATAATTTTGTGCCCGAGGATTACTGGGTTTTCAAAGGACTTTTCATTCACCCTAACGGCGAATTTGAGGCGGAACTTGACAGGATTGATGGAAAGAAAGCAAAAGTCGCGAGTGAAGAAGAAGCGAAAAAGATAAAAAAGGATTTGAAAAGTGCCAGTTTTAAGGTTAAAGAATTTAAAGAAGAAAATGTTAAGCAATCTGCTTTTCCTCCTCTAATAACAAGTACCCTGCAGAGAGCTGCTTCCAATAATTTTGGTTTTCCAATAAAGAAGACAATGTATGTTGCGCAGCGTTTATATGAAGGTATTGAGCTTTCGGATGGTACTATGGGTCTTATTACTTATATGAGGACAGATTCTTTTAGGCTTTCCAAGGACGCGGAAAACAGTATGCGAGAATTTATTAAGGATAAATATGGAGACCAATATCTGCCGGCAAAACCCAACATATTTAAGTCAAGAAAGGGCGCTCAGGAGGCGCATGAAGCTATCAGGCCCACAGATATAAATAAAACACCTGAATCTATTAAGGAGTATTTAAAGCCCGAAGAATACAAGCTTTATAAGCTTATATGGGAGAGAGCCTTGGCTAGCCAGTTCGAAGATGCGGTTTTTGATTCACGTAAGGTAATCGCAGAGGCTTCTTCGTATGAGTTTAAAGGTTCTTCGAAAAATTTGAAGTTCGATGGATTTTATAAAATACTCACCCCTCCAAAAGAACAGAACAACATACCTTTAATGGAAGTGGGCGACCCACTTGAACTTAAGAAACTCGAAGATGAAAAAAAGACAACAGAGCCGCCTGCGAGATATTCGGAAGCTACAATGGTCAGAGAAATGGAAAAAAGAGGTATCGGACGCCCGAGCACTTATTCTCCTACCATATCGACTCTTTCGATAAGAAACTACATAAAAAAAATTAAGGGATATCTCGTGCCTCAGGAAATAGGGAAAATTGTAAATAAATTGCTTGTTTCGAATTTTGGCTCTACGATAATAAATTGCGATTTTACCTCTTCTATGGAAGAAACCCTGGATAAAATAGAGAAGGGGGAAGAGGACTGGCAGAGTTCTATAGCAGAATTTTATAATTCGTTCAAAAATTACGTGGATTCAGTTGAGGAAAAGATTCCTAAAATCAGAGATAGTATAAGCGAGAAGACCGAAAAAAAGTGTCCTAAATGCGGTAAGAATTTAATAGTTAAATGGGGACGCTACGGCAAATTTCTTGCATGTCCGGGTTATCCTGAAGATTGCGAAGGGTATACCGAACCACACTCTGATGACGTCCTTGATGAAAAATGCCCAAAATGCGGAGGAAAAGTAATTCTAAGGCAGGGTAAGTTCGGACGATTTAAAGCCTGTGCCAATTATCCTCGTTGTGATTGGAGCGCATCGGTTTCTACTGGTGTTAAATGCCCAAAGTGCGGCGAAGGCGAATTTATTGAAAGAAAATCCAAAAAAGGAAGGATTTTTTACCCATGTTCGAAAGAGGATTGTGATAACGTTTTATGGGATAAACCGGTTTCCGAGGAATGTCCCAAATGTGGTGCTCCCTTTATGGTAGAGAAGATGAATGCAAGGCAGAATTATCTTTACTGCCTGGAATGTAAACATAAGGAAATGTAGGTTTGCCGAAGGCAAACAGTTGTTAGGTTTTAGATCTTAGGTTTTAGTAAAAACAATAAATAAAAATCCTTTTTAATCTGCGTCCAATCGTAGATTCTTCGAATCCAAGTTGAATTGTTGAATAGGAAAATAGTTGAATTGTTTTCCATTTCCCAATTTCCCCATTTCTCAATTTTTCTAATCGTTTCTCTGTGTCCTTTGTGTCTTTGTGTAAGTATCTTTTTTATTTCGCGATTTTTATAATTTTACTTTTTTCAACCTCTTTTCCGTTTATTCTTAGGGCTGCGAAATAAATACCGGATGTTTCCTCGCTACCCCATGTTGTGGCGTAGGTTCCCTTATTTAATCTTTCGTTTATAAGGGTAGTTATTTTTCTCCCCGTAAGGTCGTATATCGATAAATCGACATCCGATGTATTTTTTATGTTTAACTGAATATTCGTATTTTCAAAGAAAGGACTTATAATATTCAAATATTTGAGGTTTCCTGTACCGTTTCCGTATTCTTCTGGTATTCCGCTTGAACCCTGATTTCCGTCTAAAGCTACAATTGCAAACGGAATTGATCCGTTTGGGCAATTGTAACCCTTAACAGTGACGCGATAAGTCCCTGTAGATGCGGATGAAGGCAGCAATACCACTTCAACATTATTATTCCTGTCGGCTGTTCCTCCTGTATGAGAAAACCCATTTGAAAATACATTGCCCGGATATTTGTTACTATTGGGTGCCGTGACTGTTAAATCAAGGTCGTTGACAAGTGTAGGATTTGCCCAGTCGGCTGCTGCAACGTCGCTCCAGGCGAGTACGAATTTTATCGGATCAATTGCGTGTACGATGTTTACCATATATACAACCGAATCTCCTGTGACTACGCCTGTTGTATTGTCCGACACAAATAAGGTACTCGATTCGCCGGCAAAATACAGGGCATTATCGAGTACGACTCTTCCCCAGCCTTCTCCTCTGTTAGGAACGGGATTCCCATCTTTCATATCGACTGCGGATGCAATCAGCACGGATTTTACAAGAGCTGCGGAAGGGTTAAGGGGAGTTCCTGTTGAGGTGTTGCCGGTTGGGTAAAAACCATCTGTAAAATATTGTCTTATCATAGCGCACATTGCAGATATCTGAGGCGCTGCCTGCGATGTTCCTACCAATCCGTTTATATATGAGTGAGCGGAATCAGAAGCCCAGCCTGTGTTTGGATATGCTCCCCAGATGTAATTTCTGTAAGCCATGGTGGGAGAAGTTCCTCCCGGGGCTACAATCTCCGGTTTTATTCTTCCGTCGGTAGTCCAGCCCCTTCCGGAAAAATCAGTGATAGAATCGGGTGAGACGTCAAAACTCGGAACCCAGGATGAGCCAACTGATATACAGTTTTTGGCTGTAGAGGGGGGTCTGACGCTG
Source organism: uncultured bacterium (assembly GCA_964422805.1). Lineage (GTDB taxonomy): Bacteria > Hydrothermota > UBA3072 > UBA3072 > UBA3072 > JAFGHJ01. The sequence goes on from CAYRCN010000128.1 coordinate 4,970, forward strand.
CCCATATCAGGTCCAAAATTTCCTGCGGAGAAAACCACAACGAAGTCCTTGTTATTCCATACCATATTATCATAGGCTGCGGCTCCAGCGTATTCTCCTGCCGCGAAAGCCTCGCTGTAATTCCAGGAATTTTGATGTATTTTTGAATTATAAGTAGTATACGCTTTGTTCAAAGCTGTGCTGATGTTAACAGCACCCAGTCTGCAAGTATCTCCATCCAAATAACCGAAGTCCTGTACATAAAGCCTTACCGGAAAATGATCTACCGTATTTCCTCTTGTTTGTCCTCCCCAATCGTAAATGGTCATTAGATTCGTACCGTTAGGGTGGTTATTGGCAATCGAGGGATTGCCGGCTACTATAGAAGCAACATTTGTTCCGTGAAAGCATCCATAGGGGTCATTAGAAGTGGCAACTTCACGAGTATCTCCTCCTTCTGCGGT
>CAYRCN010000129.1:0-5403 GCA_964422805.1 uncultured bacterium
GGTTTGGGAGTAATTCTCAAAAGCTTTATAGAAATATTTATAAAACTTCTCGGACGAGATCAGGTTCGCTTGTACGTTATTCCACTGCTCTTGAAGATGAATTCAATCTTTTGCCGCATCTGAATAGCGGAGAGATGGCAATAAGAACAGCTTTAAATATGGTCAAAGCTGCAGAAAGATTTGTTAAGGAAAATTACGTAAAATACCGGGGATGGTTTGGAGAAATAACGGAAAAGGAAATTTTCCATGAGGGAATTACTTATGCATTGCTGCCGCCTCAGTTTAAATCCTTGTTTAGGCTGGGTGTTGGAATTGCCAGCGGTAGCCCAGGTAAAGATTTAATCTTTACCCCAAATGCTTTTGGCGACCCGGATTTGAATGGGATTCTTGTCGATGAGGCGGCGTTGCTCTCTTCAGGCAAGAGCCCTGAGAGGTCGGTTATATTGATAGACAACAACACATTGATAAATCTAATGCTTAATTGTGATGATTATTTGCTTACTGAACCACTCAAAAAAGGAGATTCCGAAAAGGAGATCATCAACAAACTACTTTATATATTAAAAGCAGAAGATAAGGATCGTTCGTTTTTCTTCGACGGTTTTAGCGTTTCACCTGTTGGTGTTTACCATTTAGATGAACAAGATAAAAGAAAAGCATTAAGATTCGAACTCCCTCAAGATTTGAATTTTAACGTCAATGAAAAGGGAGAACTTAAAATTAAAAAAGAAAGAATTAAAATAATATATGAAGTTTTACCCGAGGAAAAGGATGAAGAACAAGGTTAAAGGAATAGGAGAAATTTTAAAAGCGATTAATTCGCCTGATGTTGATATCGACGAGGTACTTGCGCTGATAATGAAAAATGTTTCTCGTCTTCTTGATGCGGAAGCCTGGTCATTACTTCTTTTAGATAGAGATAGAGAGGAACTTGTTTTTAAAGAGGTAATAGGCGAAAAAAAGTCCGAATTAGAGGGTAAAAGGATGCCGATTGATAAAGGTGTTGTGGGGTGGACGGTAAAAAATAAGAAACCGGCAATTGTTACCGACCCTTATAAAGACAAAAGATTTTTCCAGAATATTGATAAACAGACGGGTTTTATAACGAATACTATTCTTTCCGTTCCTTTACTAAGCAAAGGAAAGATATTGGGTATAATAGAAGCTATAAATAAAAAAGATAAAACCCCTTTTAATGAAGAAGATTTAAATTTGGTTAGCAATTACGCTGAGCACGCAGCTATAGCTCTCGAAAACGCAAATTTGGTTCAGAATCTAAAAGCAAAGGTTGGTCAATTAACGCTTATTTTTGATATTAATAAAACTATTACCTCCATTCTTAATCTGGATAAGCTTCTAAAAAAGAGCGCAGAATTGATTCAAAAAGCATTTGATTATTATTTTGTAGGAATAGCTCTCGAAGAAGGTTCTGATGTTATACTTAAAGGGTTTTCTGCAAAAGGGAAAATTGAGCCGGAGAAAAAAATACGAAAGACTAAAGGTCTTGTTGGTAAAGTATTGAAAGCACAAGAAATGGTAATTTGTCAGAATACGGAAAGAGAGAAAACCTTTAAAGATTTTAGTGATAAGTTTAAGTCTGAGATGGTTGTACCCATTGAGAAGGGAGAAAAGCTAACTGGGGTAACGGTTATAGGTTCTCCTGAGAGATACGCTTTTAATAAAGAAGAAGCTAAAATTATAAAAGAAGTTTCCTACCAGTTAGGTATAGCTATTGATAATGCAAGACTTTATGAGAAAATAAGATTGGCGACGATTACCGATGAGCTGACTGGTTTATATAATTCACGTTATTGTAATGAATATTTGCCTTCTATAGTAAAAGAATGGAACAGGACAGAGAAAAAGGGAGCTGTGATTTTTATGGATCTTGACCATTTTAAAAATATAAATGATAGTTATAATCATTTGATTGGTAGTAAGTTGTTGCGTCAGGTAGGCAAGCAAATTCAGAGCAAAATAGAGAATGGAAAACATGTGGGTATCAGATATGGGGGAGATGAATATGTTGTAGTCTTGCGTCAGGTGGATTTAGAAGGAGCAATTGGATTTACTAAAATGCTTAAAGACTCAATATCAAAGAAGAAATTTTGCATAAAAGATGAAGAGAAAACAATAGAAGTTCAAATTAAAGCAAGTTTTGGGATAGCTTGTTATCCGACAGATAGTGAGAATTTCTATGATTTGCTTCGGCTTTCGGATCTTGCAATGTACTATGTTAAAGGCAGGGGCAGAAATAATATAGCTTATATAAATGTAGAAAAAGCAATTTCGTTGATTGATGAGCCAAAAAATACTTGACAGGTATCCAAGTCTAAAGTTTCCGGTCACCTTAGCTAAAGTTGATAACCAGTATACGTCTCTTCAGAATAGTCTACCTTCTAAGAGTTCGGTAGAATTTCTTGATTTAGGAGATGCTGAAGGGCGGAGAACTTACGAGAGGACACTGGTTTTCCTTCTTGATTATATTTCTAAAAGAAGAGATGTTACCATTAAGATAGAACATTCATACGGAAACGCTATATTTGGTAGATTCCTGAAAGGAAATCTGAATCTAAGATTGGTTAAGAAGGAAATGCAAGATTTGATAAAAAAGAATAAGAATATAGATAGAGCAATGCTTCCGAAATTGGAAGCATTGCATTATCTTTCCGGCAGGGAAGATGATATAAACATTCTTAAGAATCTTGCAGCGTCCTATATTCCTGTTTATAAAATCGATGGGTTTTCTGCCTACTTCGCCGGACCTCTTTTGCCGAATACTAACTTTGTTTCTACTTTCGATCTGAAACCGGTAAAAGGAGGGTTTTTGTTGATCCTACCTTCTAGAGAAGATCCGTTAAGTGTTGGATACGTTGAAGAAAGGAAAAAACTTTTTAATACTTATAGAGAGGCAGAAAAAGAAGCCGAAATACTAAAGATCTGGGGTGTTTCTCAGCTTAATCAATACATTATACGAGGAGAAATATCGGAGATTCTAAAGATTGCAGAGGTTATCCATAGTGAAAAGATAACAGGAATTTGCAAAAAAATTGTTCATAAAAGGAGGAAAATCAAGGCTATTTTAGTCGCCGGTCCTTCTTCTTCCGGAAAAACAACTTTTTCCAAAAGACTTGGCATTCATTTACGCTTACACGGCATCGAGCCTATTTATTTATCTCTTGACGATTACTTCCTTGAAAGAGATAAAACTCCTTATTATAAAGATGGTACACATTTTTTCGATGCTTTTTCCGCGTTGGATATAAATTTGTTCAGAAAACATATAAATGATCTCTTAAAGAGAAAGAAAGTAGAAAGGCTGTATTTTAATTTTAAAACTGGTAAAAGAGAAAAAAGCGGCGAGATTATCGAATTAAAAAAGAATAACGTGCTTATTATCGAGGGACTGCATTGCTTTAATCCGGCGTTGTTGAAAAATATTCCGCTGGAAACTTTTCTTATATATGTTTCTCCCTTAACTCAGGTAAATATTAACAGGGTTAACAGAATCCCGACCAGAGACCTTAGACTTTTAAGAAGAGTTTTCAGGGACACCAGATATAGAGGATATAACGCAGAATATACTTTAAAAAAATGGGAGTCAGTGAAAGATGGGGAAGAACAATTTGTTTTTCCATATCAGGAAAGAGCCGATGTAATGTTTAACTCGTCACTTGTTTATGAGCTTGCGGTATTGAAAGTTTTTCTCGAAACACCTTTGAGGTGTGTTCCAACCAGTTCTCCTTATTATTGTGAGGCTCTTAGACTTTTAAATTTTCTGGATCATTTTCTTAATATTCCGGAAAAAGAAATACCCCAAACTTCTATACTTAGAGAGTTCATAGGTGGGAGTACATTCCTTTATTAAGCTAAAGATTGAGCGTCTAAACGTATCTTTAAGCCTTTCTGAACCTTAAGGAAAGCAATCCGTCATCTTCTTTGACTGTAATCTTTACATTGTGCTGATTGAAAACCAACCGAATAAGAGGTATATCTAAATATTTTATATCTGAATTTCCTGTCAACGGATTATCGAATTTAAAGATAGGCACGTTTTCCAGCGCCGAAAAATCATCAATTAGTGATTTAAAACCTTTAAAATTAAGATATATGTACTGGCTCTTTTCTTTTAATTCTATAAGCAAATCTTTTCTTTTATCCTTTAAACCAATTGTAAGTAATTGTTTTAGTGATTTGAATAACCACTTATAATTGCCGGAAACGAATAACTCCTTATCTCCCGTATTCAACTTGAAAGGAACGTAATCGAAATCCGAAATTATTTTATTCAACACCGAGTTGAGATCTACCCTTTCGTTAATCTCTATAGCTTTGTCTGCACCTATCTTTGCAATATCCAGGAGTTTTTCTACCATATCCTTCATTTCCAGAGACGCGCCGTAAATTACCTTTACCATCTCTTTGAAGTTTTCCTGAAGGTCTTTTTGATCCTTTAGAATACTGGACAATCCCAGAATGGGAGTAAGCGGTGTTCGGAGACGATGTGATAAGCCAAATACGAAATTTGTGTTAACTTCTTGTAGATGTTTTAACTTGTCGAGTTCTATCCTTTCCGTAATATCATTAATCTGTACAATCAGATATTCTTTCTCTATACCGGAAGAACTTGTCTCATTGGCTCTGGATAATTCGAAATTGAAATGACACTCCTTACCATTTTTCCTGATAACTGCTTCAAAGCTTCCCTTATTTTTAATATTCTTGATATTTTCTAAAATATTGCCGTAAGGTAAAATTTCTTCAATGTTTTTGCCTTCAATATTACTTTTGTGTAGTATTTCTCCTACTGTTGGATTGGATTTTCTGATTGTTCCTTTCTCGTCTAAAATTATTATACCTCCAGGCAGAGAGTTAATAACGGAGTTCAGAAATTCTTCCGATTGTGAGAGACGTTCGCTCAGAAGAGCCATTTTAAGTTCGGAAGAGACCTGGATAGCCAATTGTTCTATTAATTCCTTACTTCTGTTGTCGTAGAGTCCCCCCCGACTATTAATTACTTCAATCACTCCTATGGTTTCGCCATCTATAATAAGAGGTGCTGCTAGTAGAGATTCTGTATTGAAACCGGTTTGTTTATCGAATTTATCAGCGTATCCGGCGCTCTTTGGTCTATTGACAACAAATGCCCTTCCCTCTCTAGCAGTTCTACCGGCTATTCCTTCTCCCATTTTTATCCTTTTCCCCTGCAATTCAGATGATGCGGGACCGTTAACAATCTTAAAAACCAGTTCGTCGGTGTTATGGTCGACAAGAAATAAAGTTGCGGCTTCACTTTGAAGTACTTCCTGTGAAAGGTCGAGAATCCTTTTCAAAAGTTCGTTGAGGTTCTCGCTCTCAGTTATCTTTCCCCACTTCTTCTCTAATCGCATTTTTTTCCAATAA
>CAYRCN010000130.1:0-5384 GCA_964422805.1 uncultured bacterium
ATTACGTCGTTTTCATTTATTGGTCCCACACCTGAATGAATAACTTTAATTTGAATTTTTTCTTTCGGTAGACTTTCGATTGCGTTTTTTAAAGCGTCAACGGAGCCGGCATCATCACATTTTATTACTAGTTTTAAAAATTGTTTTTTGTCTTCTTTTATTTTTTCGTAAAGGTTTGAAAGACTTATTACTGTTTTTTCTTTTTTTTCTTCCTTAAAGCTTTTTCTTTCTTCAGAGATATCTCTTGCTGTTTTTTTATTTTTAACAACTTTAAATATATCTCCGGTTTTAGGTAAAGATTCAAACTGAGATATCTGTACGGCTTGGGAGACCCCGGCAGTTTTTAATCTTTTGTCGTTTTCGTCAAGAATTAATCGAACTTTTCCTGAGGTTGAACCAGCGACAAATGAATCCCCAATTTTTATTTCACCTTCTTTAACTACGACAGTCGCCACATTACCTATTCCTTTCTTGATGCGAGTCTCCAGTATTATGCCGCTTCCGGGTCCTTCTAAAGGGGCTTTTAGATTTAAATCTTCGGATTGCAGAATAATTGCGTCTAACAATTCATCTATTCCTTCGCCTTTTAATGCGGATATTTTTACCGCGATTACATTCCCGCCATATTCGTGAGCCACTACTTCTTTTTCGGCTAGATCAGCCAGTACTTTAGACGGGTTGGCAGAAGGTAGGTCAATCTTGTTGATAGCTACGATAATTGGTGCATTGGCAGCTTTAGCGTGGTTTATTGCTTCGATCGTTTGGGATTTTACTCCTTCATTAGCGGCTACTACCAGTACGACAATGTCGGTGACGTTAGCACCTCTGGCTCTCATGGAAGTGAAAGCTTCGTGTCCCGGCGTATCAATGAATGTTATCTTATGACTGTTGTAGTTAATATGATACGCGCCGATTTTCTGAGTAATTCCACCTGACTCTTGCTTGGCTACCTGTGTTTTTCTTATATAATCGAGCAGTGTTGTTTTACCGTGATCTACATGGCCCATAATAGTTACAACAGGGTATTTCTTTTGTAGTTTGTATGTTTCTTTTTTTGTTTTTGGAATCTCGGTGGGTTCATGTAGTTGTACTTTAAATCCGAATTCTTCCGCTATGAGATGTGTAGTCTCAAAATCCAGCTTCTGATTTTTAGTAACCTGAATGCCAAGTTTAAGGCATGCGTTAATGATTTCGCTTGCAGGTATACTCATTTTTTTTGATAATTCTTTAATGGAATTTGTTTTACTTACTTCTATTAAATTGTGTTTTTCCTTTGTTATTTCTTTTTTTAATTTCTTTGGCTTGATTTCTTTCGGTGCTTTTTTCTTCCGTGTTGTTTTCTTCTTTCTTTTTTCGTCTTTTGCTTTCTTCTCTTTTTTTGTTCTTGGAGCCTTTTTTGGTTTAGCGCTTGATTTCTTTTTTGTTTTACCTTGGAGTTCCTTTTTCGCTTTGTCGGCTTCGTTTTTAGTTATTGAAGAAAGAGTGGATTTTGCTTTAATGCCTTCTTTTTTTAAAAAATCAAGAAGTTCGTCGTTTGTAACGTCCAGTTCTTTCGCCAATTCGTATATTCTTATCTTTTGCTCTTTCTTCTTTGGCATGTCACTCCTTGTTTATTTGGGCGTGAATAGATTTATGGATCGCCTCTAATTTCTTTTTTCCTATTCCTTTGATTTTGGATAATTCTTCATCGTTCTTTGATAATATATCTTGAGCGTTTTTAAAACCGGCCTTTTTCAGGATTTTTTTAATATGATCACTTAAGTCCAAATCATCCGTAGTAATTTTACTTCTTTCTTCGTCTTCCTTTTCTTTTCTGTATTCGCTTTTTACTTTTATCTCAATTTTAACATGTGTAAGTTCTGAAGCCAGAGAAACGTTTTCACCTAATTTTCCAATAGCTCCAGTCAATTCATCGTCCGGAACAATACATAGAACTTTATTTTTATCAATTTTCTTGGATTCTACGACTTTTACCGGAGAAAGAGCTTTTTCGGCATATTTTGCCTTATCCTTTTTCCAATGTACAACGTCAACGCGTTCACCGGAGAGTTCCCTTACAATTGATTTTATTCTGCTTCCCTTGTGCCCCACGCATGAACCTACCGCATCAACTTTCTCATTCTGGGAGTAAACAGCTACTTTAGCGCGAACACCTGGTTTTCTTGCTATATCTTTAATTTCAACTTTTGAATGCAGTACTTCCGGAATTTCAAATTCAAGCAGCCTCGCTACAAATTCCGGCTGGATTCTGGAGAGATAAACAATCGGTCCCTTTATTCTTATTCTTTCTTCGTCCCCATCTTCAGGAGCTTGGGTTATATTTTTTATAAGAGCTTTTATCTGTGAACCTCTCCTGAGGCGTTCGTTTGGTATTTGTTCTTCTCTAGGTAGGAAAGCTTCAATATCTCCAATCTTGATATATGAACCTGTCGAATAAATTCTAGAAACAGTTCCTGAGACTAATTCCCCTTTTCTGTTTTTATATTTCTCGTAAAGCATTTCCTTTTCGTTTGTTTTAATTCGCTGAATGAGAGTATTTTTCACAATATTTATTGCGTTTCTTCCGAATTCATCGACTGGTATTTCTTCTTTAAAGACCGAGCCTATTTCTATTGTAGGTTTTATTTTCCTGGCTTCCTTAAGAGAAATTTCGGTGTCCGGATCAGTTACAGTTTCTTGCACTGTTTTCTTAAGATAAAGTTTTATGTTTCCTGAAGCTTCGGATATTTCGCAGCCGAGATTTTCAGATCGCCCGTATCTTTTTTTCGCCGCAGTAATTAAACTTTCCTTAAGGGTTTCGAGTACAAAATCCTTCCCTAAATCTCTTTCTGCCGCCAATTCCGTTAACATTGCAACTATGCCCTTATTAATCATCATACCGCCTTTTTTTCAACTCCGGGAGAGGAAACTTCAAGTCTGTAAGACCCGGTGATCAAATCACAAACTTCTAGATGAACGGTTATTTTTTCCGAAATATGTACGCAGTCATCTATTGTAATACCTCCGGGTTTATCGACAAGGATTTTAAGGAGTTTTGTTCCATTGTTGTTTTTGATATCCAATCCCATAAGAGAAAAATCCTTTTTCATGCTCGAAAGCACTGAATTTATTTTTTCTTTTAATTTTACTTTATCTATCTCCATATATTAATACTCTTATTTTAACCTTATTTTACATAATTAAAAGATGGGTATACCCATCTTTTTTCGCGTCCACCCATTTTCTTATGATAATTTATATAAATATTTACATAACGCAACCCCCTTGCTATTTGTAATATTGGCAGTGAACTCTTTGTTTTTTGCGAAAAAGTGTGAAGTCAGATTTAAGTTTTCTTAGTAATTCAAATATTAAAAATTAAAAAGCAAAATTACATATAAAAATGCAAAAACTAAAAGATTATAGGACGTAGATTTTCGCATATCTTAAAGGATTTTTTGTTGTTTTTTTATCTGTTTTTGAATTTTAATTTGTAATTTTCGATTTTGATATTTGATTTTTACATTAATTATGTGGTTGACAAAAGTTTTGTTAATATTATTATTAAATCTCTATGTTTAATGGAGTTTTGAAGGATTTAAAAGAAATAAGAACACCCTATTATATTTATGATAGTAGAGTGATAGAAAAAAAGGCGGAAATTCTCCGGGAAAATTTTTCGGATTTTGCCGAGCTGTTTTTTGCAGTAAAAGCAAATACGTCTATTTCGATTATAAAAATTCTAAAAGGGCAGGATATTGGCGCAGAAGTAGTGTCGCCAGGCGAGATTTTTATAGCTTTAAAAGCGGGAATTGCTCCGGAGAAAATTCTTTATGATAGCCTTGCCAGAAAAGAAGAAGATATAGAATATGCTATCGATAAAGGCTTAAAGTTTTTCAACTTTGAATCTTTGGACCAGGCTGTTCTTCTCGACAATTGCGTAGAGGATTCAAAACAAAAGGTTAACGCGTTTGTGAGAATAAATCCGGGAATATTTCCTAAGACGCATTCGCATCTTTCCACAGGTTCTTCCTGGAGTAAATTTGGGATTCCGGTCGAGAATTTGGATGCTGTATATGATATAGCAAAGGATTTTAAATCAATTGAACTCGTTGGAGTACATTATCATATCGGTTCACAATTGCTTACGCCGGAGCCTTATTTTGAAGCACTCAAAAAAATAAGAAGTTCATTAGAATTTTTTAATGGAAAAGGTTTAAAAATAAAGTATATAAACCTTGGCGGGGGATTTGGAATTCCTTATAAAGAAGAAGAAAAAGGGTTCGAGGCCGGCGCTCTCAGCGAGACTTACAGAGAAATTTCCAATAAATACGGTGTACGGGTCTTTCTTGAATTGGGTAGATTTTTAGTTGCGGAATCGGGATTTATTATTACCCGAGTGATTGATGTTAAAGAGAGAGAGGGTGTACCTCTTTACGTGGTTGATTCGGGTATGAATGATAACCCTCGTCCTGCAATATACGATGCGTACCATCATATAGAACCACTTTTTGAAAAAAGAGGTGATAAAGTAAAATCCCGGGTTGTTGGCCCTATTTGCGAGAATTCGGATGAATTTGGTACTTATGAACTTCCTGAGCTCAAAACGGGAGATTTGCTTATTATTCACAGCTGTGGTGCTTATACAAGAACCATGGCGTCTAATTATAACGGCAGACTCCTCCCTCCCGAGTATTTGTATGACGGAAAAGAACTAAAGCAAATTAGGGAAAAACAAAAATTAGAAGGATTGATAGCAAACGAAAAATTGTAGGGTTTTAATTAACCACGAAACACACTAAATTTTTTATTGTTGCTTTTTTACTAAAACCTATCACCTAAGACCTAAAACCTAATTACTCACACAAAGCCACTAAGATACAAAGAATTTAAACTGTTGGTCTGTGGGTCTGTTAGTCTGTTGGTTAGTTAAAAAAAACACACCAACACACTAACGCATTAACCCACTAACTTTTTTAATGCTTGACAAAGCGTGCAATATGTTTATATCATATACAAAAGGAATTTTATGAGAAAGACTAAAATAGTTGCCACTATCGGACCTTCGTCCGAAGACAAAAAAGTGATTAAAGATATGGTAAAGGGCGGACTTAATATTGCCAGGCTTAATTTTTCTCATAGAACACAGGAGCAAGCTAAAACTACTTATCAGAACTTACGAAAAGTAGTACCTCATATAGGAATAATGATGGATACTCAAGGTCCTGAAGTTAGGCTTGGTAGGATAAAAGAAGGCACGGAGTTATTAAGAGGAAGCGAAGTCGAGCTATCATGCAAGGATATTCTGGGGGATGAGAAGAAGCTGCCTGTCGATTACCCCAGATTATTCGATTATTTGAAAAAGAACGATACAATCCTTATGTCGGACGGTAGCTTAGAGCTTA
>CAYRCN010000131.1:0-5376 GCA_964422805.1 uncultured bacterium
TCCCAACCTTCATCTGCTGCTTTAGTAGCCAAATATGTAGCTTCGTCTTCTTTTTTGGTAATCCTAAAATCAAAATTGACATTTTTTTCTTCAAACATACGAACAATTTTTTTCCATTTCTTTTTACTTCTTCCCTGCTTAGATGTTGGATTATAAATGAGAAAATATCTCATAAATCTAAACCTTTAATTCGCCAAAGACTTCTATAACTCTTTCTATATCTTCTTCCTCTAATTTGGCAGTCGGTATCAGCCTGATTCTTGGGGATTCCCTCGGAACACTGGGAGGAAGAAAAGGAGTTCCATAAACACCTCTTTCAAATAAAGCCTTTGTCATTTTTAACGTCTTACCTGTATCCTCAAATAATACAGAGAAAAGAGGAGAGGTTGAAATTGTCAGATTATATCCCATATCGCTTAAACTTTTATAAAGTCTTTCTTTATACTTCCCTATTTTCTCTCGTCTATCAGATAAACGGGGAATAAGATCAAGAGAACATATACATCCAGCCGCCACCGAAGGTGGCAGAGCAGTAGAATAGATATAGGAAGAGAGCCTGTATCTGAAAAAGTCTATTATCCTTTCTTTGCCTGCCAGGAAACCGCCGAAGCATCCAATCGCTTTACCTAAAGAACCTGAAATCAAATCGACTTCGAAAATATCATATTTCTCCATAACCCCTCTTCCTTCTCTACCGAGAACACCCACTCCGTGAGCATCATCAAGAATAATAAAAGCATTGTATTCTTTTGCTAATTGGCTCACTATATCAAGCGGTGTACTGGTACCTTCCGTGCTATATAATCCTTCTACCACTATAAACCTCATTCTATAATCCTGCGAAACTTTAAGAATTTCTTCCAGGGCTGAAGTATCATTGAAAGGGAAAAACCGGAGAGACGCACTGGACATAAGCGCCCCCTCGATTAAAGAAGAGTGGGCGGATTTATCCGCAATTATTATATCTTCAGAATCACACAAAGTTTTAAAAACTCCGATGTTCGCCTGGAATCCCGAAGGAAATATGAGCGCGTCTTCCTGTTTTAAAAATTCCGCTATTTTAACCTCTAATTTCCTATTGATGTCCGTTTGTCCAACAACTATCGGTGTACCACACATACTTATCCCATATTCAACCAATACTCTTTTGGCTTCTTCTTTGATTTTCTCATCATTGGCAAGCCCCAGATAATCATTTGAACCCATCAATATCAATTTCTTGCCTTCTATTAATATATTCCTGCCCAGACTGCTCTCTACTAATTTATAATAGGGATTGAACTTGATTTTATCGGCTTCGCTTTTATCTATATGGAGATTTTCAATGAAGTTTTCCTTTCTGTTTCCCTCGACTTTTTCTCCTTTTAATATTGTCTCTATATAATTAACGACATCCCGTACTGTCCGAACTTTAGAAAAATCTCTATCTGAAATAGTAATACCAAACTCCTGCTCCAGAGAAAATAAAGCTTCTAGCGCACCGAAAGAATCTATACCCAGATCTTCTTCCAGTTTTGAATCGATTTTAATCCTCCCAATATCCTTATTTGTTCCCACATCAAGCAGTATTTTCTTAACCTTATCTAAGTTTCCATTATTATCTTTGTTTTTCATAAAAAATCCCTCTACTTTTTAAACTTTTTTATTATCAGCGAAGCATTACTTCCGCCAAACCCAAACGAATTAATCAAAGCATAATTCAACTTGCCTTCTCGAGCTACATTAGGAACGTAGTCGAGGTCACAATCAGGGTCAGGAGTCTCATAATTTATTGTCGGTGGAATTATCTGACTTTTGACAGCCAACGAGGAAGCGACGACCCCTATAGCCCCCGCCGCTCCTATAGTGTGCCCTGTCATAGATTTTGTCGAACTTATGGGTATTTTATAGGCGTAATCTCCGAAAGCGTCCTTTATAGCTTTTGTCTCCGCCAGATCATTTGCCCTTGTAGCGGTACCATGCGCGTTTATATAATCGATATCTCTCTTTTTAATTCCGGCATCTTCGATTGCCAAACTCATAACCGCACTCATATCTTTGCCTTCCGGGTTAGGTATAACGACATGATAAGCACTGCTATTCATACCATACCCTATTACTTCGGAGTATATATCAGCGCCTCTCGAAAGAGCAAACGTCATCTCTTCCAATATTACAAAACCCGCTCCTTCCGCCAGAACAAAACCATCTCTTTCTTTATCGAAAGGACGGGAAGCTTTTTCGGGACAATCATTCTTTCGGGACATTACCCGGAGGGAATTATAAGCACCAAATGTGAAGGGCGTCAAAGGGGCTTCAGCGCCACCCGCTATCATAACCTCGGCTTTCCCGTAACGAATTAGATTAAAAGCCCCTCCTATAGAATGAGCTCCAGAAGAACAGGCTGTAGAAATCGTCAGATTTGGTCCTTTCAATCCTAACTCGACCGAAATATGAGAGTTTATTGCATTGGGCATTACCTTAACAATTCCCAGAGGATTAGCTTTTCTAAGTCCGAATTCATTCATAGCTATCATTTGTTCTTCGTGGAAAAGAACTCCACCAAGCCCCGAACCAACACAAACTCCAACCTTTTCCGGATTTATTTTATCAAGATCAAGCGCGGAATCATCGAGCGCCATTTTTGCCGACGATACCCCCAACGCGGCAAAACGGTCAAGCATTTTTATTTTTGATTTTTCTATATATAAAGATGGCTTAAAGTTTTTGACTTCCCCCGCAATTTTGGTTTCCAAATGCGCCGCATCAATTCTTTCAATACGCCCAACCCCCGACACACCCTCAATGCTAGATTGCCAAAACTCATTCTTTCCGATACCATTCGGAGAGATTATTCCGACACCCGTTATTACGACTCTCCTCATTTCATTCCTCCTCGCTATCTATAAATATAATATTCAAAAATTATTCCACAAGCACGCTTCGTTGACAGATTTTCTTCTTTTTGCAAAGAACTTTGTAATATAAAGCAGTGTAATCATTTTCTGAAATTTGTCAAGGGGTTTTAAGAAAGTTTCCGGCGCCATCACAAAAATAAGTTTAACGCAAAGGTCTAAAGGTTTCCGCGGGTGAGAAATCTGCAGGTTCCCGCTCGAGGGAAATATACGTGAATGGCTTAGCTGGCGGCTGATCGTTTTTTACGACAAACAGATATGATAGATGGGCTTAAATCTAACACTTGGTAAATTCGCATTAGCGAAAAAAGTTCGTTTCGTTTGCGTGATTTGTTGTTAAAAAGAATTTGTATCTTAGTCTCTATAATTACTTGACAAATATCAATAAATATCTAAAATTTAAAAAGAAGAATATTTCGGTTTAATTCAAATATAAGGAGGAAAAAATCATGGATACAGGATTAATAATCGTTTCTCTAGTTTTTTTCTTAATAGGCATCAGTTTGATTATCTCAGCATACAAAACTTACAAAAAATTTAAATTTTTTGCCTCAGCCAAATTACAATCAACAGATAACATTAATACAGGACCCGTTAAAGTAAAAGGGAAAATTATTGCAGATAAAACATTATCAAGTCCATATTCCAAGAAACCATGCGTTTACTATCGGTACCGAACAGTATCGATGAAATTTAAATCGGCTACAGGTGGACCTTCCTCATCAAAAGCGGCACAGCAGATAGTTGCCAGTGGAGAAAATTCATTATCTTTTGAAGTGGATGACAGAAGTGGGCGCATCAACATTAACACAGAAGGGGCCGATTTCTTAGGCTTGGATAACATCAATTATTATGTTTCCTCCTCTAATGAGACTTTATCTCTAGGGGAAAGAATTAAGAAATTAAAGGCAATGGGTGAAAGCGATTTTAAGAAATCCAAAAAACCTGTTCATATTCCAGAGGATCTTATTCCCTATGACAGTTCTTCTCACCGTAAAAAACACGATTATCTATTCGGGGATACGTATATTTCACCTGACAGCGAGATTGTTGTTGTTGGTTCTGCGGAACAAATCGCGGATAACAGCTTTCAAATCCGCAAAAAACCGATTATGCTAATTGCAACAGAGGAAAACCTTATAAAAAGTAATTTATCCAACACTAATACCTTACGGACTTTTACAGTCGGTATAGCAATGTTGCTATTAAGTGTTATTTTTATAATTATAGGAATGTGAGCCTACTTAGAATAGAGGTATATCTATGAAAGAATCGCGTCATTATATGAATTTCAAGCTATTCGTCCTTTTAACAACTCTGATCTTTGCCTATCAATCTTATTCACAAAAACTTAAAATGCCTGAAAGCGCAGTTTTCGATCCTTCTAAAAAACTATATTTTGTTTCAAACTTCGGCGACGGAAGTATTATCCAAATAGATTCGACCGGAGAAAAAACTTACTTCAAAAAAGGATTATCAAAACCTCTCGGGATATTAATATACGAAAATATATTATATGTTGTAGATAATCCAAAATCAGTAAAAGGATTTGATATCACTGATGGAAGTATCAAATTAGATATAGAGATAAAAGAAGCACAGTTTATAAATGACATTACCTCTGATGATTTAGGATTTTTATACGTAACAGGTAGCAGTACCGGTATAATCTTTAGAATAGATATCGCATCTAAAACTTATTCGCCGTTTATGAAAACGCATGGCGGACCAAATGGAATTACTTATGATAAATCAAAAAACAGACTTTTGATATGCTATTTCATGGAAAAAGCACCAATCGATGAAATAAAGCTCGAAGATTCTACGATTTCAACAATTATAACGACAGGGTTTACCAATTTAGACGGAATAACTCTGGATCGGGATGGTAACTGTTATATTTCGGAATGGGGTCCGGGTAGTTTTGAAACCGGCTATACAAAGGAAGGCAAAATTTACAAATATGACAACTCATTCAAAAAAGAACCCGAAGTAATATCAAACATACACCATGGACCTGCGGATATATATTTCAACAAGGAGAAAAACGAACTGGTAATCCCTTCACTTTTAGCCGACACCGTGGAGTTTATATCTTTAAAGAGAAATTAAAAGATTAAAGCGTGTCCTTTGTGTTAATTAAGGTTCCGAGGTTTCAAGACTTCCAGGTTTCGAGTAAAAAAACATTCGTGCTATACTTGTGATTTGTTGTCTCTTTACGTAGATTCTCTGAATCTAAGTTAAATTGTGAAATGGCAAAATTGACAAATAGTCAAAACAAACAAAAATAATTTAGTGTTTTTCGTTTGTTTCGTGGTTAAAATTAATTGTTGTTTCTTCGTGTTTTAGTGCCTTCGTGGCTAATTTCTTAATATTTGATTTTTGTATTTAAGCGGCTTCGCCGCTTAATATCCTCTTATCGCGTCGAGTTCTTTCTGCATAATTTTTTCCGGAATTTGTTGATATTTATGAAACTGCATAA